>JAOZPF010000289.1 GCA_029932895.1 Anaerolineae bacterium
CCACCTTTTCCCGCGCCGCCTGCACGCCCAACTCTTTGATCCAGCGGCTGCCGACGTTACTGGTCATTATGACCACGGTATTGGTAAAGTCCACCGTCCGCCCGTGCCCATCGGTCAGCCGTCCTTCGTCCAGTAGTTGCAGCAACGTGTTAAAGACTTCGGGGTGGGCCTTTTCGATCTCGTCAAAGAGCACCACGCTATAGGGTCGTCGCCGTACCGCCTCGGTCAGTTGGCCGCCCTCCTCATACCCCACGTAGCCGGGGGGCGCACCGACGAGGCGAGAGACGGTGTGTCGTTCCTGGTACTCGCTCATATCGATGCGCACCATCGCCTCTTCGGTGTCAAAAAGGAATTCAGCCAATGCCCGGCTCAACTCTGTCTTGCCCACGCCGGTCGGTCCCAGGAAGATGAAGGTGCCGATAGGCCGGTTGGGGTCCTGCAGGCCCGCGCGGGCGCGGCGGACGGCGCTGGCGACGGCGTGGACGGCCTCGTCTTGCCCAATTACCCGCTGGTGGAGGGCCTCCTCCATTCGCAGCATCTTGTCTACCTCGCCCTCCAGTAGCCTGGTGACGGGGATGCCGGTCCACTCCGCCACCACCTGGGCCACGTCCTCCGCACCGACCTCTTCTTTGAGCAGCGGATGGTCCCCCTGGAGTTGGCGCAATCGTTCTTGTTGTTCTTGGAGTTGCTGCTCCAGTTCGGTGAGGGTGCCATACTGTAGCTCAGACGCTCGTGCATAGTCCATCGCCCGCTGTGCCTCCTCGATCTGGTGGCGCACTTGTTCGCTGCGTTCCTTTGTATCGCGGATGGCCTGGATGGCGGTCTTTTCCTCCTCCCAGCGGGCCCGCAGTCCCTTGCTCTCCTCCTGCAGGTCGGCCAACTCCTTTTCCAGTTTCTTGAGCCGTTCCTTGCTGGCCTTGTCCTTCTCTTTCTTGAGCGCCTCGCGCTCGATCTCTAACTGCATGATTCGCCTGTCCACCTCGTCCAGTTCAGCCGGCTTGGAGTCGATCTCCATCCGCAGGCGCGACGCGGCCTCGTCGATCAGATCGATGGCCTTGTCGGGCAGATGCCGGTCGGTGATGTAGCGGTGGCCGAGGGTGGCGGCGGCGATGACGGCCGCGTCGGTGATGCGCACGCCGTGATGTACCTCGTATCGCTCCTTCAGGCCGCGCAGGATGCTGATGGTCTCCTCCACCGATGGCTCGTCCACATAGACCGGCTGGAAGCGGCGTTCCAGAGCGGCGTCCTTTTCGATGTATTTGCGGTACTCGTCGAGGGTGGTAGCGCCGATGGTGTGCAACTCGCCGCGGGCCAGCATTGGCTTGAGCATATTGCTGGCGTCCATCGCGCCCTCTGCCGCGCCGGCTCCGACGACGGTGTGCAGCTCGTCGATGAACAGAATCACCTCTCCAGCGGCGTCTGTCACCTCCTTCAGCACGGCCTTTAGCCGCTCCTCGAACTCGCCCCGGTACTTGGCGCCGGCGATCAGCGCTCCCAGGTCGAGGGCCACGATGCGCTTGTTCTTTAGTCCCTCCGGCACGTCGCCACGGACAATGCGCTGGGCCAGCCCTTCGGCGATGGCTGTCTTGCCCACGCCAGCGTCACCCACCAGGACCGGGTTATTCTTGGTGCGGCGGCTGAGGATTTGCATCACGCGCCTGATCTCGTCGTCGCGTCCGATCACTGGGTCGAGCTTGCCCTGGCGAGCGAGTGCGGTCAGGTCCCGCCCGTACTTTTCCAGAGCCTGGTAGGTCGCTTCCGGGTGGGCGCTGGTGACGCGTTGGCTGCCGCGGATACTGGTGAGAGCTCGCAGCACGGCGTCCTCGCTGATGCCGTGGGCGGTCAGGATTCGGGCTGCCTCCGCGCCGTGGGGGCCGAGGAGCGTCAGCAGCAAGTGCTCTGTGCTGACGTACTCGTCTCGCATTTGCCGGGCAGTCTTTTCTGCTTCCTCTAGCACGCGACTTAGGTCGCGGGATAGGCCCACCTGAGCGGTCGCGCCGTAGACGCGCGGCTTTCCCTCCAGTACCTGCTCTGTCGCTGTCGCCATCTCGGCTGCATCGCCACCCAAGCGGTTGATGACCTGCGGCACCACGCCGTCGGCCTGCCGCAGCAGGGCCAGGAGCAGGTGCTCCGGCTCGATCTGCCCGTGGCTGTATTGACCCGCCAACTGCTGGGCGTCCATTATGGCCTGTTGCGCTTTTTCCGTAAATCTATTGATGTCCATTTGGCTCATCTCCGTTACACCATAAATTCCGGGGGCCCATGCTCCCGGCTATTATACTCTGTATATCATAAGAAGGGAATATTAGAAGAGCACTTGTGCCCTGTTAGATTCCCGTTGGCGGCTTGCGCTACCTGGCGCGTTCTCATTGGCGAAACAGGCGTTCACGCGAGGCTGTTGTGTGCGGCAAACCTCTCACGAGGTGCGCCGCACCGCGCCACTGTGGATGTGTTTTGATTCCGGGGTGGCGTTCGGGCGGGATTTGATGTAGAATGGTGGCAGAGGAGGAAGGGAATGGGCGCGGAAAAGCGACAGGTGGATACGTGCGATGTGGTCGTGGTCGGGGCGGGAATCGTGGGAGCGGCCGTGGCCGTGCGTCTGGCGGAGCGGGGGTTGCAAGTGGCGGTGCTGGACGCTCAGGACGTGGCTGGCGGGGCCACTGGCCGCAGCGCCGGAATGGTTGTCGCTGGGTTGCCCGGACATTATGGCTGGGCTGTCCAGACCTTTGGACGCGGGCAAGCGCGTGAGCTATGGCAGCTTGGCCTGGAGGGCAGAGACGCGCTCGTGGATGCGGCGATGCGTCTCGGCGTGTACCTGGAACAGCCGGGCAGTCTGGCGCTGGCGGTGACTGAGGAGGAGGCCGAATCCCTCCGCCAATCGGCCGAGATGCTGAGCGAGGATGGGTTTGCAGCATCCTTCAGCCCCACCGATCCCCTGTTGCGCAACTTTTTGGGGGCGGTGCAACAGCCAAGGGACGCAGTCGTTGATGCCACCGCGCTGACGCGGACGTTGCTGGCCTCGGCTCCCGTCGCGGTACACATCAATACCGAGGTCCACGATCTGGAGCCAGAGGGGGGAATGGTGCGGGTATGGGCCCAGGGGCGGAACGTGCGTTGCGAGCGGGTGGTGCTGGCGGTGGACGGGTACGGGTCGCTGCTGGACCCCAGCCTGGCCCAGTGGGTCGTTCCCAGTCGGGCGCTCTTGGCGGTCACCGAGCCGCTGCCAGACGCTGCCCTCGACACTCCCTGCTACGCCGACTATGGGTACGAGTATGCCTGCCCGTTGCCCGACAAGCGGTTGCTCCTGGGAGCTTGGCGGCGACCCCGTTCCGTCGGTGGGCAGCACGAGCCGGATGCTTCCATCCGGGAGGGATTGGCCCGCTTCATCGAGCGGTATTTCCCCGAGGTGCCAGGTCGTATCGAGAGCCGCCGCTCCGGCGTGATGGGCCTCACGCT
>JAOZPF010000290.1 GCA_029932895.1 Anaerolineae bacterium
GACATCGGACCTCGGACTCTGGACATCGGACATACCCAACACAGGGAGAAAATTTCTTGAATGTAGTAATAGTTCCAACCTACAACGAGCGAGACAACATTGAGCCGCTCTTGCGCCAACTGCTCGACCTGCCGCTCCGTCTGCACGTAATCGTCGTGGACGACAATTCCCCCGACGGCACTGGCGACCTGGCGGAGATGTTGGCGTCCAAGAGTGGCGGGCGCGTGCAGGTCATTCACCGTGAGGGCAAGCTTGGTCTGGGGACAGCTTATATCGCCGGGTTCCGGCAGGCACTATCCGACGGGGCAGAGTATATCCTGACGATGGATGCCGACTTCTCGCATAACCCTCGTTACATCCCGGTGATGCTGGAAAAAGCCCGGCAGGGATTCGACCTGATCATCGGCTCGCGGTATGTGCCGGGAGGCGGAACGCGCAACTGCGCCCTTCCCCGTATCCTGCTCAGTTGGGGGGCGAACGGCTTTGCGCGGCTCATGCTGGGGCTGCGTGCCCACGACACCACGGCCGGCTTCCGCTGTTACCGTTCCCGGGTGATAGAGTCGATCGGCCTGGACGAGATACGCTCCAGCGGCTACTCGTTTCTGATCGAGATGCTTTACCGCGCCCAGCGGCGAGGCTGGCGGGTGGGGGAGGTTCCTATTATCTTTGACAACCGCCGTCTGGGACAGTCCAAGATCTCGCGCGAGGAGATCATCCGCGCCCAACAGACCGTGCTGCGATTGGCCTGGTCGCGGCTGCGGGGCAGGGATGGCTGATGGAGCACGTGGTCTGTAATCTCTGTGGTGCTGATGCCGCCACGGTGCGTTTCCCCAGCACGCTCAAATTGCGCCAGCAGGCGGACATATGGGCTGCTTATCGCTGCACCCACAGCGGTTACGGCGTGCATCCCCCTATCGTCCAGTGTCGCCGGTGTGGGCTTGTCTACATCGACCCCCGGCAGGAGGAGGAGGCCATCCTGGAGACGTACGAGGCGGTGGAGGACCCGCTGTACGTTGAGGAGCGGGAGGGGCGGGTGCTTACTTTTGAACATCACCTGCGCCCGTTGGAGCGGCTGACCGGCCCGCCGGATGGGCGCCGACTGTTGGACGTGGGAGCGTACACCGGAATTTTCGTCGAGATGGCTGCTCGTCACGGCTGGGATGCGTGGGGGGTGGAGCCTTCGCGCTGGGCGGTGGAGGAGGCCCACAGGCGGGGCCTCAACGTGATACAGGGGACCACGGCGACGGCTTCTCTTCCGTGGAGTCATTTCGATGTGGTGACAATGTGGGATGTCATCGAGCATCTGGGCGACCCTTTGGGAGAGCTACGTCGCATCTATAGCCTGCTCAAACCAGGAGGGATGCTCGTCGTCCATACCATTGACATCGGCAGTCCTTTCGCCCGGCTGATGGGCAGCCGCTGGCCCTGGTTGATGCAGATGCACCTCTACTATTTTGACCGCCGCACGTTGCGGACGATGTTGGAGAAGGCGGGCTTTGCCGTGCGTAGCATCCGGGCACAGGGTCGCTATCTGCGGTTGGGCTACCTGATGAACCGGTTGGCGGCATTGTTGCCCTGGCTGGGCCGGCCGGTGGAGTGGTTGGTTACTCGCTTGGGGCTGAGAGGGATAGCCGTGGCTGTCAACCTCGGTGACCTGTGCACGGCCTATGCTTTCAAGCCTTCCTCACCGCCGTCCCAAGATGAGCATCCCGTCTGAGCCATAGATGTCCGTCTCCAGCCGCTCCAGCAGTTGGTAGTGGGCTTGAAAGTCTGGGTTGGGTAAAAGGTCCCGCCGTCCATACACTTCCAGGATGACGATATAGTCGGGGTCAAGTGCCAGAACCAGGTCGGCCGGGATGGCATAGTTGATGACGTAAATATCGGGGGCGGTTGGGTAAAAGTCAGAGACCGCCGGCGTCACCAGCCCCACTGTGTCCAGCACCCGCATGCCGGTCCGGTACCCCAGCACTCCGATGTCACCCGCACAGAGCGTGTCCCCCTCCTCTGCCTGCGCCTGCACGATGTCCGCTGCGCGAGCGTAGAGCAGCTCCAGCCGAAACCAGGCCATCTCCGGCGCGGGGCGGTCAGGGCCGTGGTCTGGATGGAGAGTCCAGGCGTTGAGGGTCAGCCCCAGGGCGGCGAGAGTGAACAGGGCTATTATCAATTTGTCGATGATCAATTTATCAATTCCCAATTCACCAATTGTCAATTTGCCAACGATCAATTTGTCGGCTGCCAATTTTCCAGCGTCCCGCGAGATGGTCCAGACGCCGGTGAGGATGAGCATAAAGTAGATAGGCAGGGGCGGAGAGAGGTACCAGCGGAAGAGAAGGGGGTTGGCAGCGGCAAAGACGGCTCCATAGGCCAAGGGATATAGAGCGATGGGCCAGGTGCGGTGGTCGCGCCGGAAGGCAGTCCATCCACCCAGCGTGGAGAGCCCAACGTAGATGGCCAGAACCAGCACCACTCCCAGCGGCGGCAGCAGCTTGGCTTCGAAGAAAGGGGTGGCGTAATGCTGAAGGAGGCGGATCAGAGCAGCGGTGGGTGGCAGCAGGTAGGTGATCGACTTGGCGGCTATAGAGGCGGGGAGGGGACTGCCAAAGGTGAGGGTGGCATAGAGGAACCAGGGGGCGAGCAGTGCCAACCCAAGGGCGGCTTCCCGCCAGGGAGGACGCCGTCGGACGAACCAGAGGTCGAGAAAGAGGGGAGCGGTGGCGATGAGTGTGTCGGGACGGGCCAGGAAGGCCAGCGCCGCGCAGAGAGTGGTCCAAAGGGGTTGCCTGGCCAAGTGTGAGAGGAAGGCGGCTAGAATGAGGGCGATAGTCAGGTCAGTTTCCATCCCGCCGATGGCAAAGGTGACGGAGAAGGGGGCCAGGGCCCAGAGAAGGGCGGCGGCGGCCCCGACGGTACGCTGTCCGGAGAGACGGTGGCCGAGGAGATATAGGAGCACCACCGCCGCCGCTCCCGCCAGCGCGTTAGTGACCATTGCCAGGGTGGGGTAGTCGCGCCAGCCAGTAGCGAGGGAGAGGCCGGCCAGGAGAAAGGTGTAGAGAGGGGTAGTAGTCCCCAGCACATGCTCATCGGGGTTGTAGACGAACCCTTCCCCTTCCGCCAGGTTGCGGGCGTAGCGGAAAGTGATGTAAGCATCGTCCACCGTGCGTGGCCCTGGCACCAGGCGGGCAGCCAGCGCCAGGAGGAGCGCGGCGGCGAGGAAAGCGCGTTGTGCGTTCATCGCGGTAGAGTATACACTAACGTGGCTCAAGCCGCCAGGCTTGCGCTCGCTGCAAAGAACCCTTCGGAGTGGAGGCTCTAGCCGTGGAGTGGAGGCTCTAGCCGTGGAGTGGAGGCTCTAGCCGTGGAGTGGAAGCTCTAGCCGTGGAGTGGAAGCTCTAGCCGTGGAGTGGAAGCTCTAGCCGTGGAGTGGAAGCTCTAGCCGTGGAG
>JAOZPF010000055.1 GCA_029932895.1 Anaerolineae bacterium
AGGCCGTTGGTTCGTGCCCACGGCCTCGCCAGGAAACGCAATCTGACAGCAAACAAAAAGGCCGTGGGCGTCGCTGCGCTCACGGCCGGAGTGACTAGGGTGTTATGTCAACTTCCGTGAGACGCACCGCGACAAGGCAGCAGACCGTCCCCGCTATAGAAGCGGAGCCGAATCGCGGTGATGGTGAACATGTCGCTGTGCATTCGGACCCTCCTTACAAGATTGATGCTGTCATTTTACCTGAATTGCCGGATTTGTCAAGGTCGGCGTTGCGTTCTAGTTTGGATACCGCTGACAGACCCGTGGGGGATGCGTATCGGGGGGATGGCGACGGCCCACTGGTGGGGATACCCCGGAATATTCTGTTATGGTATAATAATTCCGCCTTTCGCGAGGCGGCCTTTGCAGGTCAATGCTGGGGAAAGGTAACCGTTCAACCCGCCTTCCTGTCTAGCCCTACCGCGAATGTGGGAGAAAAGATTGGGCTTGTTGGCAGTCTCCTTGCCTCTCTTCTCCTGACACGAGGGCGGCCCGATCGGCTGCCGGAGAGAAGGTACGAATGAAAGGAGGAAAAGGATGAAGATCAATGTTTCGCGCAAGATGTGGCTTTCTATTGGAGTCACGGCGGGATTGCTAGCCCTGGTGTGGCTGGTGGGAACGGCGCTGGCGCAGGGGCCGGACGGCACCAACCCGCCGCCGGAGCGGAGCGCGGGAGGCGCTGGCGTGATCATGGCCCCCCGCGGCGGCTCGGCGACGGCTGCCTTCACTTACCAGGGGCAGCTCATCGAGAACGGGGTCCCCGCCAATGGTCCTTATGACTTTGAGTTCACGATCTATGCCGATAGCGGTGGGACCCACGCCGTCGGCGCTTCATGTGTCGGCTGCTATACGAATGTCCCCGTGGAGGACGGCCTGTTCACTCTCTATATGTTCACCTCAGGTGCGTCACTGAACGATGTTTTTAACGGCGGGCCACGTTGGCTCGAACTCCAGGCTGCCCCACACGGGACGGGGAGTTGGCAAACCTTTCCTCTCCAGTCCATCTCCCCCGCCCCCTACGCCTGGGGACTATATCCGGGGACGATCATCAGCGGGACGTTGTACGGCGGTAGCTTTGGCGACGCCGCGCTCAACATCAATGCTCATCATCCTTGGCGTTCGCCGGTCATTGGCCTCTACGCCCGCTCCAGCACCAGCAGCGCCGTGTACGGCGAGAGTGGCGGGGTGGGGGTCCGTGGTCACTCTACTACTGATCACGGTGTAGAGGGGACATCCGTCTCCAGTGCGGGTGGCTACTTTACAAGCGCCGATGGACACGGCATCGAGGCACACAGTAACAGCACCAGGACATATAGCTACGGCGGCTATTTCACAGCCAACGGCGGGTATGGCGTCTATGTCACCAGCGATCAGAATATGGCCCTCCGGGCCGAGGCGGGCATCCTCGGTTCCGTGGCGCAGCCGACGCGGTGGTGGGGTGTGGTCGGGCTGGGCGCTGACGGCGGGGTCTGGGGCTCGGCCAACGATGGGTATGGTGTGCGCGGCTATAGCATCAACTACCATGGCGTGTGTGGCACCACGGGGCGGGTCGACAACGACTATGGCCTGTATACCGGGGATAATCTCTACTCGCTGAATCTCCATCTACCGGGGGCGGTGATGCAGGTGGCCCGCAACGGCGGCCACGAGCCGCTGGAACGCGGCGATGTCGTCGTGATCGCCGGGATGAGCGAACCACTGTCCACGGACATGCCCCCCATCATACAGGTCGCCAAGGCCCACGGGGCCAACAACACTGCCGTCATCGGCGTGGTGGCCTCCACCTACGCGGCCGATTGGCTGACGGGCGGCAGCGATCCCACAGGAGCTACTGCGCCGGAAGAGATCCCTCCAAACACCCCCGGCCCCGTTGCCCCCGGCGAGTACTTGCTGATCGTCGTCCAGGGCCCGGCCCAGGTAAAGGCCAGTGCACTGTCTGGCTCCATCCACGCTGGCGACCTGCTTGCCACGGCCGAACAGGATGGCTACGCGGCCCAGGCCGCCGAGGTGAACATCGCGGGCGTCCAGATCACGCCGCCCGGCACTGTCTTTGGTAAGGCGTTGGAGCCGCTGGAGATGGGGCGTGAGGGGCTGATCTATGTCTTTGTGACGTTGCAGTAGGAGGGGTGTGATGCAGAGACGCACACTTCTGACGCTGGGGATTGTCCTCCTGTTGACCGTGCTGACCACAGGAGGGGCCGTCCTGGCCAGCAGCTCCGAGATCTCCCGCCACGTCATCGCTGGCGGGGGCGGACACGTGGAAGCGGGAGTATATGGCTTGGATGGCACGATCGGCCAACCGGTGACAGGTGTCGTCAGCGCCGGTTCGTATGACCTCTGTTCCGGCTTTTGGTGCGGGACGAGAGCCCACAAGGTCTACCTGCCGCTGGTGCTGCGGGACGCCTGAGCATCGTGATGCAGGGCGGGGGAGGGGGCCGCGCCCAAGTTGCCACCTCCCCTCAACCCTGCTATAATGAGCGCACTCTGTCCCCGCAGGGGGCGCAAAGGATAGGAGGGGAGTATGCAGGCTGTCCAGGCATTCCTGAGCCTCTCGACGGCGTTCGGTCTGGCGACCTCGGCTGGGCTGAATGCCTATATCCCCCTGCTCACCGTCGCTCTGGTGGACCGGCTGACCGACGGCTTGATCGACCTGCAAGGGCCGTGGGTCTGGTTGAGCAGTTGGTGGACCATTGGCGTGCTGGCTGTCTTGCTCGTCGTCGAGATTCTAGTGGACAAGGTGCCTGCCGTGGACACGGTCAACGACATCATCAACACGATCGTCCGCCCGGCGGCGGGGGCGATTCTTTTTGCTGCCTCCACCCGCGCCATCGGCATCAATCCGGTGTTGGCTGCTGTCTGCGGGGTGATCCTGGCTGGCGGCATCCACGCCGTCAAGGCTGGCGGGCGGTCTGTGGTCACTGCCACTACCGGCGGCGTTGGCAATCCTATCGTCAGCACCGTCGAGGACATCGTCGCCACTGTGGGCTCGGTCATCGCGGTCGTTTTCCCGTATCTGGTGCTGCTCTTTTTCCTGCTGGTCATCCTGTTGGTCGTTCTGCTGGTGATCTATCGGCGCCGGCGGGCGTGAGCGCACTTGCGGAGACATACACCATATATCTTTGACAAGGAGTAAACCATGGAACAACAACCATACACCTACCAACCATCGCCACCGACCAACGGTCTGGCTATCGCCTCTCTGATCGCCAGCATCCTCGGTCTGGTCAATTTTCTCCCTATCATTGGCAGCATTGCTGGCCTGATTATGGGCTACATGGCCAAGAAGCAGATCGAGGAAAGTATGGGCGCGTCGGGCGGTGAGGGGATTGCCAAGTGGGGCATCATCCTCGGCTGGGTTGGCATCGGCCTCTCGCTGTTGATCATCTGTGCCGTGGTGGCTATCTTTGCCCTCGGATTTGGCACCACCGCCTGCGCGGTGATGGGGAACACCTACTAGTCCTGAAAGGCCGGCAGAGAACTTCGCCCGCCCTTGCCATGGCGATCGGCCTGGTCAGCCTGGCCCTGCTGCCCTTTATCCCGGTCCTACCGGGGATGGGCAGCCTGTTGGCCGTTGCGCTGGGGTTGCTGGCTCTCCGACAAGCCACCCGGCTATGGATGCCGGTCGTGGCGGTGGTCACGGGAGGGTTAGGGCTGGCCCTGGCCCTGGCACAAACCCTGTCCGCCGTGCTCGCGGTGTGGGAAGTGATGTGACAAGAGGCAGAGGGTAAGAGGCAAGAAACAGGAGGTAATTTGTATGGCAGAACAGAGCTTTGATAACACGCTGTCCGCACCGGAGAAAAAGAGCAACACAGGCCTCATCATCGCCATCATCGTTATCGCTCTTTTGTTGTGCTGCTGCTGTATTGCCCTGGGCGGCGCTGCCTGGCGCTATGGCGACCAGATCATGAAGCAGTTCGGCCAAGTGCTGCCTCTCCTCATCGCCGCCTAGCCTACAGGCGACCGTCGCCAATCAATCCAGCTCACCGCCCGCCGCGGCCCTCCCGGACCCGGCGGTGCGGTGCTGTCACTTGCGGGGGGAGGGCTCCAACTGGCCTCCCCGGTTTGTTGCTCCTCCCTACACGGCGGGTAAAATGGCTGCGATACCCGTTCCTGAGCATCTGAAGCAGGTTCTAAAAGGGCTACCCGCCCGCCCTGGCGTCTACCTGATGCGGAACGCCCGGGGGGAGGTGATCTATGTCGGCAAGGCGGTCAACCTCCACAACCGCGTTCGTTCCTATTTTACCTCCTCCGCTCAGGAGAATCCCAAGACAAGGCGGCTGGTTGCCGAGATCGTCGCCATCGAGTTTATCGTCACCGACACAGAGCTGGAAGCGCTCATCCTGGAAGCAAACCTCATCAAGACCCACCGTCCCCGCTTCAATGTGCGCCTGCGGGATGACAAGCGGTATCCCTACATCAAGATCACCTGGGCCGACCCGTTCCCCCGCGTTCTCGTCACGCGGCGGATGGAGCGGGACGGCAGCCGGTATTTTGGTCCCTTTACCTCCGCTGCGGCGGTCCGCGAGACTCTGGAGATGATGCGCCGCACTTTTCCCTACCTGACCTGCAGCCGGGAGATAACCGGGCATGACGAGCGGGCCTGTCTATACCACGATATCAAGCTTTGTTCGGCTCCCTGCATCGGCGCGGTGAGCCAGGAGGAGTATCGGGCGACGATCGCCGGGCTGATTCGCTTTCTGGAAGGACACAGCGAGGAGGTCCTGGCCGACCTGGAGGAGCGGATGCAGACGGCGGCCAAATCCCTCGATTTTGAGCGGGCGGCGGCCCTGCGGGACCAGTTGCATGCAGCGCGGCGGGTGGTAGAGCGACAAAGGATCGTCGCCGCCGCCGGGAGAGACCAGGACGTGATCGCCTTCGCCCGCGACGACGGCGATGCCTGTATGCAGGTCTTTTTCATCCGCAGCGGCAAGCTCTTGGGACGGGAGTTCTTTTTACTGGAGGGAGCCGAGGCGGAGGAGGACCGAGAGGTGATGGCTGCCTTCCTCAAGCAGTTCTACGAGGATGCGGCCTACATCCCGCCAGAGGTGATCCTGCCGCAGAACGTCGACGAGGCGCTGGTGATCGAGGAGTGGCTGCGGGGCAAGCGCGGGGCCAGGGTGACGCTGCGGGTGCCACGGCGGGGACGGGCGCGAGACCTGCTGCGCATGGCCGCCGACAACGCGACCCAGATGCTCTCTGCCCTGCGCACCCAGTGGGAGGTGGATGCCCACAAGCAGGAACAGGCATTGGAGGAGCTACAGCAGGCCCTCGAACTGCCCGCCCGCCCCGCCCGCATCGAGTGTTACGATGTCTCCACCACCCAGGGCGTCCAACCCACAGCCAGCATGGTCGTCTTTGAGCAGGGGATTCCCCGTAAATCAGACTACCGTCGCTTTGTCCTGCACAGTGTGGAGGGGCCGGACGACTATGTCGGTATGCGTGAGGTGCTCACCCGGCGTTTCGAGCGCTGGCGGACTGCTACGTCGGGGGAGGTAAAGGGTGCGCGCGGGGTCAAAACGTGGGCGCTGCTGCCCGACCTCCTTGTCGTGGATGGGGGAAAGGGGCAGTTGAACGTAGCTTGCGAGGTGCTGGCATCCTTCGGCCTGACGGAGCGGGTGCCGTTGGCGTCGCTGGCAAAGCGGGAGGAGGAGGTTTTTCTGCCCGGTCGCTCGCGCCCGGTGCGGCTGCCGGCAGGTTCACAGGGACTGTTCCTCCTGCAGCGCGTGCGGGACGAGGCGCACCGCTTTGCCATCGCCCACCACCGGGTGCGGCGGGGCCGGGCGAGCCTGGCCTCGGAACTGGACAACATTCCCGGTGTCGGGCCGGTCCGCCGCCGGCTGCTGCTGAAAACGTTTGGCTCGCTGGAGCGAATCCGCGCCGCCAGCGTGGAGGAACTGGCCGCCGTGCCTGGTATCCCGCGCAAGGTGGCCGAGGCGATCAAGGAGAACCTGTGAGAAGAGATCACCGCCACAATCGACGTGAGCGACTATGCCGAAATTAAACTGCGCGGCATCGCCTGCCACGTCACCCAGGTGGGACGTGATAGTGCTTGCAGCTATCCGACTGCCGAGATGTTGCGGCCCCCCTTGCTCCAGGCGGAACATTTTGTCCTCATCCACTCGACGGTGGGCTGGCCAGAGGAGCCGGAGCGCGACCTCTTTGCCGGGCTGAGATAGCCGAGTTCGCTCCTCGCTGCCCCATCCTCACGAGATCGTGCGCCGGGGCCGGTATTGCACCGCCTCTGCCAGGTGGGCGGTCTCGATCCGCTCGCTGCCGGCCAGGTCGGCGATGGTGCGCGCCAGCTTGAGGGTGCGATGGAAGGCGCGGGCGCTCATTTGCAACTGCTGCATCGCCGCCCGCACCAGCGCCTGCCCTGCCTCATCCAGCCGGCAGACCTCGCGCACCTGGGCCGGGCCCATCTCTCCGTTGCAGGTGAACGGCGTGCCTGCGAAACGGCGCTGTTGTCTCTCTCGCGCCCGCTCCACCCGCTCGCGAATAGCTGCGGATGGTTCCCCGCGCCGGTCGTCGGTGAGCTTGTGCACCTCAACGCGGGGCACGCTGACGTGGATGTCGATCCGGTCCAGGAGCGGCCCCGAGATTCGTTTTTGGTAGCGGGTCACCGCCGCAAGGCTGCAAGTGCATTCGCGCACCGGGTCACCATAATAGCCGCAGGGGCAAGGGTTCATCGCGGCGATGAGCACAAAGCGGGCCGGGAAGGTGAGGGTTCCCGTGGCGCGGGCGATGGTGACCAGCCCGTCCTCCAGCGGCTGGCGCAGCCCCTCCAGGATGTGATTGCCGAACTCGGGCAGTTCGTCGAGAAAGAGCACGCCCCGATGCGCCAGACTGATCTCACCGGGGCGGGGCCAGTGGCCGCCGCCCACCAGCCCGGCGTGGCTGATCGTGTGGTGGGGGGCGCGGAAGGGGCGGTGGCGGACGAGCGGTGTGTCATCGGGCAGCAGCCCGGCGACGCTGTAGACCTTGGTCACCTCCAACGCCTCCTCCAGCGTCATCGTCGGCAGGATGGAAGGGACGGAGCGGGCCAGCAGAGTCTTGCCCGCGCCGGGTGGGCCGACCATCAGCACGTTATGTCCACCTGCCGCCGCCACCTCCAGCGCCCGTTTGACGTGCTCTTGCCCCTTGATGTCGGCAAAGTCGGCGGCATAGCCCGGCGGGGGGAGGGAGATCGGGTCCTCCTGCGGTTGGTAAGGTGGGATTTCCCGCAGTCCCTGGAGATGCGCGGCCAGTTGCTCCAGGTCCCGCACCGGTATCACCTCCAATTCGCCCACCAACGATGCCTCCGGCGCGTCGGCGGCGGGCACGAAAAGCCGGGCCAGCCCCTTCTGCCGCGCCACGGCGGCGATGGGCAACACCCCTGGGATGTGGCGCACCGAACCGTCGAGGGAGAGCTCGCCCACAAAGAGAGCATCCTCGGTCGCCTGGGGCCAGGCCTGCTCCGAGGCAATGAGCATCCCCACGGCGATAGGCAGATCGTAGGCCGGGCCGGCCTTGCGGATGTCGGCCGGGGCCAGGTTGACGGTGATCCGCTTGCGGGGGAACAACAAGCCCGAGTTCTTTATCGCCGCCCGCACGCGCTCGCTTGACTCTTTGACCGCGGCGTCGGGCAGGCCGACGATAACTAGGGAGGGCAAACCGAGAGAGGTATCTACCTCAACCTGGACCAGGGTTCCTTCCAGGCCCAGAAGGGCGCAACTGGTGATTTTAGCCAGCATTGTCAGCTCCGATGAAAGGCTTTGGCGGGGATAGTTTACCACAGAGCGGGCGAGGGGGCAAGGCCGAGTGGTGACAACGGTGGCCCCTCGCTGCCTTGCCTCATCTTCACTTCATGTTATACTTTGCCCATGTCCACCAACCTGCCCGCTCGGCTTGCTGACGTGAGGGGTCTCCTCCAGGCATTGGATTGGGACCAGCTCTCCCTGGCTGTCCAGCGAGAGGCAGCCGCTCGCCTCTCCATCGTCGGGCCGGTCAACGCCGGCAAGTCCACTCTTTTCAACCTCATCAAGGGGCAAAAAATCTCGGCTGTCACTGCCGTGCCCGGCACCACCAGGGGATTGGTCCAGGAACGGATGGGGCCTTTCATCCTGGTCGACACCCCTGGCTTTGGCGAGGTGGGCGGAGTTGACCGGGCAGAGGTCGCCCGACAGGCCGCCCGGCAGGCCGACGTCGTGGTGCTCTTGCTGGATGCGGCAGCCGGCCTCCGCCAATCCGACTATGAGATCTACCAGTCCCTCCAGACGACGGGGATCCCTATCGTGGTAGCTGCCAACAAGATCGACCTGATCAAGCGGGACCTGCCCCGCGTGCTGGAGGATATGGAGCGCAAGATGGGCGTGGAGGTCATTCCAATCTCGGCCAGGACCGGGGCTGGCGTGGCCGAGCGGCTGATCCCGGCTGTTGTGGACGCACATCCGTGGATGGTCGTTGCCCTGGGGCGGACGCTCCCCGCTTATCGCCGCCAGCTCACCCACCGTCTCGTCCGCAGCGCCGCTGTCCTCAACGGCCTGATCGCCGTCGAGCCTGTGCCTGGCCTGGACGTTCCCCTGCTCCTGGCCGGGCAGGTGCGGATGGTGCTGCGTATCGCCGCCATCTATGGCGAGTCCCTCTCCGTCCGCCACGCCCGCGAGCTTCTGACCACCATCGCTGGAGGGGTCGCCCTCCGCTTTCTGGCCTCCGAGTTGGCCAAACTGATTCCCGGCCCCGGGTGGGTGGTCTCTGGCCTGGTGGCTGGGCTGGGGACCTGGGCGATGGGTCAAGTGGCGGCACTCTATTTTGAGGAGGGGAAACACCTGACCCCGGTCCAACTGCGCGAGCGCTACCGGCGGCTCCACCGCCGTCCTCGCCAGGGGTTGCCGGTCACCGAGATCGATGTAGCAGCGGCAAAAGATATAGCAGCAGGGATACAGAAACCCTCTCCGCGCTGAAAGGGTGGGACACGGAGCTTATGCGCCGCAAATCGCTCAAAGAAAACATCTACCGCATCCTCTTTGCCAATTGGCGGGGCCATCCGTTGTATATTCTGTTGGTCTATCTGCTAGGCCAGGCTGCCATCGACCCCCCGGTCTTTGCCGGTGCTGTGTTCTTTATCTATTACCTCACCGGCGTCGAGATGAACAGGTTCGTCCTGCCGGTCGGGCTGGCGCTGTTGGCGCTGATCATCCCGGCATACGCTCTCTACCATCATTTTTCTCGCACCATACGCCGCTTTCTGGCTGCGCAAATCGCGGGGGCGCTCCCCAGCGCCAGGCTGGCGACGGCCACCTGGCGTGAGGCGATCACCTTTCCCCAGCACATCGTCGCCGGGGTGATTGTGGCCTGTGTGCCTTTTTTTGCCATACTGGTGGCCTTGTTCTCGCCGCGTTTTGGCTTCTTCCCCGCTCTGATCGGAGGGGGCGTGGCGGTCACCGCGACGGTGGCGCTGAGCCAGGTGGTATTTCTCTTTTACCTGGAGTGGGCGATGGCCCCCATTGCCCGTATGGCCCTTACCCTCGGCGCCGAACCCAACCTCGACAAATTGGGGTGGGCGCGGCTGCGGCTGCCCACCAAGCTGTTGTTGCTGATCACCCTCATCGTCGTCCTCGCGGTGACGGTGGTGGGACTCTTTGGCTATGGTCAGATCATCGCTATGGGTGGTGATCCCACCAACTCGTTGCGGCTGACGGTTCTGGTGGGGTTGTTGACCAACGGCCTCGCGATCCTGTTGGCGCTCCTCCTGGTGCGCAGCCTCTCCGCTCCGATCAGGGAGCTGCAACGGGTGATGGAGGAGGTAGGAGAGGGGAATCTCGATGTCTCTGTCTCTCCCCTGACGGCGGACGAGATTTCGGAGCTGGGGCTGCACTTTAACCAGATGGTGCAGCAACTGCGGCAGAACGAGGAGCTGGCGGCAGCTTTCGGGCGATACGTCAGTCCGGCGGTGCGGGACGGTATCTTGAGCGGCACGATCTCGCTGGGCGGGGAGCGGCGTGATCTCACGATCCTCTTTACCGACATACGCGACTTTACCACCTGGTGCGAGCGGGAGGAGCCGGAGAGCGTGATCCAGACGCTGAACAGCTATTACGCCTTTCTGGTTCAGGCGCTGATCAAGCACGGCGGCACCGTGACCCGGTACACCGGCGACGGCGTGCTGGCGTTGTTCGGTGCACCGCTGGATGACCCCGACCACGCCCTCCACGCGGTGGAGGCGGTCTGGGAAGCGCGCACATTGCTGGACAAGTTCAACAGCATCCGCCGTGGCGTGGGGGTCTTTGAGCTGCGGACCGGTTTTGGTATCCACACGGGGTCGGCGGTGGTGGGCAGCATCGGTTGCGATGCGCGGGCCGAATACACACCCATTGGGGACGCGGCCAACGTCGCCAGCCGGATCGAGGGGCTGAACAAAAAACTGGGCACCTCGATCCTCATCTCCGACGCCACCTACCAACGGGTCGCCGAGTGGATCGTGCCGGGCAAGCGGGCCGAGACCCCGGTGAAGGGGAGGACCAAGCCGGTGCAGGTGGTGGAGGTGGTGGGGCTGCGGCCTAGCCCGGACCGGGAGCGAGAATGACGTCGGACGGGCGGCGGATCGCGCGGGCAGCGACGCTGGTGATGGCCCTCTTTGTCGTCAGCGGCGGGTTGGGGCTGGCGCGGGAGATGGTCATCGGCGCTGTCCTAGGTACCAGCGCCGATTATGATGCTTACCTCTTTGCCCTGCGCATCCCTGATATTCTCTTTACCCTCATCGCCGGCGGCGCGTTGGCCTCTGCCTTCATCCCCACCTTCACCGGCTACTTTGCCCGCAACGACCCCCAGGGCGGCTGGCGGCTGGCCAGCGGCGTGATCAACCTGCTCCTGGTCGTGCTGACCGCGGCGGCGATCCTGGCTGGGCTGGCTGCCCCCTTCCTGGTGCGGACGGTCCTGGCACCTGGTACCCCGCCCGAACAACAGCTTCTCATCAGTTCCCTGATGCGAACTATGCTGATCGCGCCGGTCCTCTTTGGCGTGAGCGGTGTGGTGATGGGCATTCTCAACGCTCGGCAGCACTTTCTCCTGCCCGCCCTGGCCCCCAGCTTTCTCAACCTCTCCCTCATTGGCGCGGCCTGGCTCCTGATCCCCCGCATAGGCGTGCGCGGGCTGGCTTTGGGATACGTGGTCGGCGCGCTGCTGCACCTCGCGGTCCAGTTGCCAGGGCTGGCGCGGGTATCGGCCCGCTACCTGCCTGTGCTGACCCTGCGCGACCCCGGGGTGCGCGAGGTGCTGCGGTTGATGGCGCCGCGGGTGTTGGGGCTGGCGACGGTCCAGCTGAACTTGCTGGTCAACAACAACGTGGCCTCTTGGCTGGGAGCGGGGGCGGTATCGGCGCTCAACTATGGCTGGCTGATGATGCGCCTGCCACAGGGTGTTTTCGCCCAGGCGGTGGCGACGGCGGCCTTTCCCACCTTTGCCGACCAGGCGGCGCGGGGGAAACGCCAAGAGATGCGCCAGACACTGGCGGCGACGCTGCGGACGGTCCTCTTCCTCAGCCTCCCGGCGGCGGTGGGGCTGCTGGTACTGCGCCGGCCGCTGGTCGCGCTCCTCTTTGAGCGCGGGGCCTTTGCCGCCTCCTCGACAGAGGCGGTGGCTTGGGCGCTGGCCTTTTACGCCCTGGGACTGGTGGGACACGCCGGGGTGGAGATCGTCGTCCGTGCCTTTTACGCCCTCCACGATACCTGGACCCCGGTCTGGGTGGGGGGGCTGGCGATGGGGTTGAACGTCCTGCTCAGCCTGACCCTGCCGGCGGCCTTTGGTCGGACCGGGCTGTCGCCCCACGGTGGGTTGGCGCTGGCGAACTCGGCCGCGACGCTGCTAGAGATGGCGGGGCTGCTGCTTCTCATCCGGCCGCGGCTGGGGGGACTGGAGGGACGGTCTATGGCGGTGTCGCTGGCACGTAGCGGCGTGGCGGCGGTGGCGATGGCGGGCGTGCTAATGGGCTGGCAGGCGCTGCTACCCCACGCCGGTCCGCTGGTGGTGGGCGGCGGGGGGGTGCTGCTGGGGGGAGGGTGCTACCTGGCGGCGGCAGCGCTGGCGGGCGCGGAGGAATTGCGAACAGCGGCCCGGCTGGTTCTGAGGCGAGGGCGGAGATGAGAAGCCGCGCCCCATTCCACTTGAGGGGAGCCTTTAGGCGGAGACCAGTAACCCGGCTGAAGCCCCCATTCCATTCGGAGTGGAGCCTTTAGGCGGAAACCAGTAACCCGGCTGAAGCCCCCATTCCATTCGGAGTGGAGCCTTTAGGCGGAAACCTTTGGGCGGGAGCAGTAACCCGGCTCAAGCATCCATTCCAGAAAGTGCTCCCTGTTCGAGGACCACCCCCTCCCCGTAGCCAGCGACCGTGTCCCTCACGGCCCGAGCGGCAGCCGCCCGGTTGCGCCCTCACCGCTGTGCGGTTGGAATGCTCCCGCCGTCCAGTCCGCGGTCGATAGCACCGGCCCCAGGATGTTGTTGTATGCTCTACCCAGTATCTCGTGACTCTCCAACACCATCCCGTAATCGGAGCCGGAGCCGTAGGAATCGACCTGCGCATAGACCGGCATGCCGGCGGGGAGAGGCCAGGAGACCTGGCTGAACTCGCCTCGGTAGTAACTATCGCCCACCGTGAGGAGCAGTGCCTCGCCCGGCTCCAGAGGTAACGCCGCGCTGGTGACCCCCCAGGCCAGGCCCTCATCACCCACGTCGTACCAGAGCTGGTTGACAGCGCGCGGGGCGAGGTCGGGGTCGATGTAGCAATCGACCCAGAATCCTCCCACGACCGGCTCGTTCCCCTGGTTACTTATGAGCACCCGGACATCGTTGCGGGTGGCGACGATGCTCTCGACGACCAGGTCGGGCGCGTTGCAGGTCTCCCCATATAGCGCCAGCGGCATGTAAACGCTGTGCGACCGGTTGGTGACGGAATCGCTGTTGTCGGCGC
>JAOZPF010000291.1 GCA_029932895.1 Anaerolineae bacterium
CAAGGCGGCGGTGAACTCGATGTCACGCACGTGGTAGCCGCCTACGATCGGGTGCATAAGCCCAGGCACCGTTGCGTCGTCGGCGACATCCCGATAGAACTGCACACCCTGCACCAGAGCGGAGGCGCAATTGCCCACGCCGATGATTGCCACACGAACTTTGCTGTCCATAGCTTTTTTGTGTTGTTCCTCCTATTGATTTTGTGGGTGAGATGATGGAGCCAGCAATGCACGGAGGGCGTCCAACTGGCGCTCGATGGTCCCCAGATCGGCCGAATACCGTGCGATTCGCCCGTCCCGCTCCACCGTCACCATGCTTGCTGCTCGCAAGCGGGCGAGGTGCCACGAGATCAAGGGCTGGCTGACGCGGGTGGCGTGTGCCAGTTCGGTGACAGTGGTGGCCCCATCCTGCACGAGAGTCATCAGGATGCGCAGCCGCAGTGGGTCCTTGAGGGCGTAGAAGAAACGCGCCAGCTCGCGCAGGTGTGCTTCTGGTTCCATTCTCTTCTCCGTTGGTCTGGAATGCATAAACGAATACTTTATAAACGGACACTTATATATTACCGCCAAAAGGAGGTGCTGTCAAGCTGTTGGTTGTGGGTGGGGGATGTGTTTCACTTTGGGGGCGAATTGGGAGGATCGTAGCATAGGACCTCGTGCCCGTGGACGGCCACAAGGACGGCCACAAGGACGGCCACAAGGGCCTATGCTACGGGCACGAACCGGCTGAAGGGTGTATTTCAGCCGATGTGGCGCAAGTTGCCAGCTTGCGGGGGGTGTGCTTCAGCTTGAGGACGAGCCGGCGGCTTGCCCCACAAGAGCAGCAGCGGACTCGCATATGCGAGGCGGTGTGTCGGCCCCCAACTGGCGGCGGATGAATCGCTTGGGGCGCGGTTTTCGTGCCGGGCTGTATCACGCTGTGGAAAGCGCGGCTACTGGAGCGCGGTTGCTTGGGGCGTGGCTTGGGGCATGGTTGCGCCCTCCCCCCTAGTGGGTTATAATCGGTCGCAATGACCCACGAGTTCCTGGAAGCGCAGGCTGGCGACTTGGCGCTGCTGGTCGGTTCTGACCGCAAGCGGCAGATTGTCCGGCTGGGGCCGGGGCAGATGATCCAGACCCACCGCGGCGTGCTCGCACACGACGACCTGATCGGCTGCCCGTGGGGTAGCCAGATATCCAGTCACCTGGGGGCCCCTTTCTTGCTGTTACGCCCTTCTATTGCCGATCTAGTTCTCCATCTCCGCCGCACCACCCAGATCGTCTACCCCAAGGAGGCAGGGCGGATTCTGCTCAAGATGGGCATCGGCCCTGGCAGCCGGGTAGTCGAGGCCGGTTCCGGCAGCGGCGGACTGACGCTGGTGCTGGCCCACGCGGTCCGGCCGGACGGGCGCGTCTATTCCTACGAGGTTCGCCCCGAGATGCAGCGGTTGACGCGCAAAAATCTGGAGCGGATGGGGCTGGATGGGGTGGTTGAACTCAGGTTGCGGGATGTGGTTGAGGGGTTTGAGGAGCGGGGCGTCGACGCGCTTTTTCTCGACCTGCCCAACCCGTGGGACTATGTGGCCCAGGCTCACGCCGCGCTGGTCAACGGCGGTCACTTTGGCGCGATCCTACCCACCACCAATCAGGTTTCCACCCTGCTCACGGCGCTGGAGCGGCATGCTTTTGGTCTGATGGAGGTGGAGGAGAACTTGCTCCGCCCCTACAAGGCCGTGCCGGCCCGGCTGCGTCCGATGGACCGTATGGTCGCTCATACCGGCTTTTTGGTGTTTGCCCGCGCGCTGGTGGTGGCCACGGTCCACTCAACGAAAGGAGAGGCAGATGTTCCGTAGACGTGCTCCGAGACGGCGTCAGTTCCCTGCGCGGCCCGGTCGTCCCACTGTTCCTCCTGTGGTGCAAAGGGCGCTTGCTCGCGCCCATCGGGCTATGGAGCGTGGTGATACGAGCGAGGCGGCGCGGATCTTTCACCGGCTGGGGGACGAGGCCGCCAGCCGGGGGATGGACGCCCGTGCATCGTGGCTGATGTTGCAGGCCGCTCGGGCCGAGGCGCTGGGCGGAAATGGTGCGGGGGCGAGTGACGAGGCTGAGCGGGCGTTGAAACTGTTTGCTCAGGGCCCGCCGCTTCCCCCACGGGTCGCTGCGGCCGGAGAGCGGTTGGTGCAGACGCTGCGCCAGGGTGGGTACGAGGCAGAGGCGGAGCGGATCGAGGGGATGCTGGAGGAGACGCTTCGGCGGGCGGGCACCACGCGCCAGGAGATGGCCCAGCGGTTTGCTGCTGACCGGGCCCGGCATGGGCGCTTGCCAGCCAAGTGCCCTTCCTGTGGGGGGCCGTTGGTGCCCGACGAGGTCGAGTACCGCGGTCCGGATACCGCCGTCTGCCCCTACTGTGGCTCTGTGATCAAGACGGAGTGAGCGTGCCAATGGCGGTGGATATCCTCGCTGTCGGTGCCCACCCCGACGATGTGGAGGCCGGCTGCGCCGGGCTGCTCCTCAAGGCCAAGGCAAAAGGGTTGCGCACCGGCATCCTGGTGCTCACCCACGGGGAGGCGGGGAGCTTTGGCAATGCCGAGACCCGCCAAGCGGAGGCGCGGGCCGCGGCCGATGTACTCGGCGTGGACCAGTTCCGCATCCTCGCTCTGCCGGATGCCAGGGTCGAATTCAACTATGAGAACGCGCTCGAGATCGTACGCGTGCTCCGGATGTGGCGTCCCCGGCTGGTGCTCTCGCCCCATTTCGAGGACCATCACCCCGACCACGTGGCGACGGCGCGGCTCGTGGAGCGGGCCGTCTATCTGGCGACCCGCCCGGCGCTTTTCCCGGAGTACGAGCCATTGTTCCCCCAGCCCTTGCACCTCACCTTTTGCCTCTCCTTCCAGCGGCCCTGTGCGCCGTCGCTGGTGCTGGATATCACCGACGTCTATGGGGTCAAACAGAAAGCCCTGCAGGCCCACGGTTCTCAATACGGGCCGATTCTGTTCGGGGTCGAGATCGCCGCGCGGTATTATGGGATGATGGTCTATGCGGCGTACGGCGAGGGCTTTATGTCCAAGGAGCCGATTCCTCTGGACAACGACCTGGCGCTGGTGTAGGGAGCGGGAAAGGCTTCGGATCACGAGCTAGATTATTGTGCCATCGGGGAGGAGAGCGTTCTTGGGAATGACGACGATGCCATCCCGGATGGAATAGTTCTCCTCATCCCGGTTCGGCTCCCCCTGATGAGAACGGATGATGCTCCCCCGGCCGATGCGGGCGTTCTTGTCGATGATGGCCCGCTCGATGCGGCAATCGTGGCCGATGCCCACGTGGGGTTTGCCCAGGCGGCGGTTCTCTGCTTTTTGAGCCTCGTCCTCGTAGTAATCAGCACCCATCATCACCACCTGGCGCAACTGCGCTCCCGGCAGCACCACGCTCCGTAGGCCGATGATGT
>JAOZPF010000292.1 GCA_029932895.1 Anaerolineae bacterium
TCAAGCGTATTACACTTGTCCCGAAGGAACCAAATGGACGAAGCGACACTACTCCGGGCCGCCAGACGCGGCAACCTGGACGCCTTTAACGAGCTGGTACTGGCCTACCAGAACCGTGTCTACAACCTCGCCTACCGCATCATGGGTGACCCGGCCGCCGCGTCCGACGCTACGCAGGAAACCTTTATCGCTGCCTACCGCAAGCTCTCCACCTTCCGCGGCGGCTCGTTCCGCTCTTGGCTCCTGCGCATCGTCACCAACCGCTGCTATGACGAACTGCGGCGCCACAAGCGTCGCCCCATCGTCTCTCTGGACAACCTGGTCGAAGAGGCCAACCCCGCCCTGGTCAACGATGACGAATCCCCCGAGGAGCGCGTCGGACGGTGGGAGCTGGCGCGCTTTCTCCAGGAAGCGATCACAACGCTGCCCCAGGACCAGCGCATCGTCCTGGTTCTCTCCGATGTGGAGGGAATGGCCTACGCCGAGATCGCCGCAACGGTCGGGGTTCCCGTGGGCACGGTGAAATCCCGCCTGGCGCGGGCCAGAGCCCGGCTGCGGGACATCCTTCAGGCACGGGGGGAACTGTTGCCTCCCGCCTACCGTCTAGAGGGTGAGGTCAAGGGATGAAAAAGAGACGCGCTGCGGCGCGGATAGATGAGCTGTTGTCCGCTTATCTGGATGGGGAACTGAATCCCCAGGAGCGGGACCGTCTGGAGGCCCGCCTGGCAGCCGAGCCTGACCTGCGGGCTCGGCTGGAGATATTGCGCCAGACGGTCGCTCTGGTGCAGGAACTGGAGCCGGTCCCGGCCCCGCGCAACTTCCTACTCACTCCTCAGATGGTCGCATCTCCACATCACCCCGCCGAGCGATCGCAACGCCGTTCCACCCTCAACCGCTGGCTGGCCCCCGCGATGACCGTCGCCACTGTCGCCAGCGCACTGGCCTGTATCGTGGTATTGATGGGGAGCATGGTCGCCGGCCTCTCGCTGGGGGGAATGGCGGCTGGAGTGCCGCCGGTCGAAGAACCAAACCGCGAGGTCGGGATGGACTGGGCGACGGAGGAACGGCTGGCCCAGGCCTCTGCGGCTACCCCCACCGTGGCTGTCTATGGGCCAGCAGCAGAGGGAGGAGCAGAGCCCCCTTCCGCTGAAGCCCCCGCCGCGCTACCGCTGCCGGAGGCGACCTCCAGCCCAGAGGTGTCTGTCGCCGGGAACACCGGCATCAGCGAGACCGCCGGGCTCACAGGGGAACTAGAAATCGGTGTGGCCCCATCGCCGACAGTCTCGGCCGGCGCACCGGCCCGTGTCGCCTTTCCCACACCTACCCCCGCGCTAGAGGAGTGGGAGATGCCATTGGCCTTTCTGACTACCATGCGCTTTGCCGTCGCTGTGCTGGCTCTACTCACGACGGCCCTTGCCGTAATAACAGTCCTGACCTGGCGCGCCAGAAAGCGATAGGAGGTCTCTGTGGCCGACCGTCCCCAGCTAAACTTTTGTCCCCAGTGCGGCAGCCCGCTCCAGGATCGGACGATGTATGGTCGCGTGCGGCGGTACTGCCCGTCCTGTCACCGCGCCATCTTTCGCGACCCCAAGGCGGCCGCTGGCGTGGTGGTGGTGCAGGACGGAGAGGTGCTGATGGTCCGGCGCGGGACCGGACTGCGACACGGGCGCTGGTCGATCCCGGCGGGGTTCGTGGAATACGACGAGGACCCCGCCGTCACCGCCGCGCGAGAGTGCCGGGAGGAGACCGGGCTGGAGGTGGAACTGACCGCTCTGCTGGACGTCATCCCGGGCGAGGGATTGCCGGGCGAGGCTTCCTTCCTGGTCGTCTACGCCGGCCGGGTGGTGGGCGGCGAGCGGGCAGCCGGGGATGACGCCGACCGCGCTGCTTTCTTCCCCCTCGATGACCTCCCGCCGCTGGCTTTTGAATCCACCCGCCGGGCGCTGGAGCGGTGGAAGGATAAATCGCTCTCCTGACCCTCCAACCCGCGTTTGACAGCAACCTCCAATTGAGGTATGCTTATCCCTCGCTGGTAGTGTCCAATGCGTAAATCTTCCCACTTTGTCAACTTGCTGATTCCAACCGGCATATTGCTGGGCCTGACGTTGTTGCTGGCTGCTCCCCTGGCGCCGGACATACAGGCAGTAGTCCCCTCGCCGACGCCGGCCCGGGCTGCCCCACCGTCCGTCGCGCCACCGTCGCCGACGCCGCTTCCCTCCCCTACACCCACGGCAGCGGCCTGGGAGCGGTACCAGTTGCGGTCCAATGACGAGTCGCCTCTCCCCACCCCGCGCCCGCTGCCCGAGAGCGCCGAGGTACCCATCCTCATGTACCACTATGTCGAGCCCCTGCCCCCCAATGCCGACCGGTTCCGGCGGGACTTGACCGTCCTGCCCGAGAATTTTGAGGCCCAGTTGCAGGCGTTGGCCGATTCCGGCTACCACACCGTCAGCCTGACCGACCTTTATCTCTACCTGACCTATGGCACGCCTCTGCCGCCGAAACCGATCATCCTCACCTTTGACGACGGCTACCGGGACGCCTACACCATCATCCTTCCGCTGCTGCAGCAATACGGTTTTGTGGGCACGTTCTTTGTCCTGGCTACACCAACTCACTATGAGAACCCCAACTATCTCACCTGGGCGATGATGAGGGAGATGGCCGACGCCGGGATGGAGATCCAGGGGCATGGACGTGACCACGTCGACCTGCGGGGCCGCTCCACCGACTTTTTGGTCTACCAGATTCTGGGGATCAAGGAGGCGGTCGAGTACCACACCGGGCAAGCGGTCCACTTTTTCTGCTACCCCTCGGGCCAGTACGACGATGATGTCATCGCCGTAGCCAGGTCCGCCGGGTACTGGGGAGCGGTGACCACCCAGTACGGAAGAGTCCACACACGGGAGGACCTCTTTGCCCTACACCGCATCCGCGTTCGCGGCACCGATTCGCTAGAGAGCTTTATGGCCCACGTCGAAGGCCGCTAGTGAATTGACATAATATCCCCACTTTTTCCCTTTTGCCCCCTTTTTCCCAAAGCTGATAGGTTTTGATAGCGAATCGGGCGTACAATATGCCCGACGCCGTCGGAGGCCTGGGCGGTCCGGCGACGTTCGCTTGTGTAAGGACATAAAGATGCCAACATCACGTATAGCGGGATTCTATAACCGGCCGCTTCGGGAGCGGCTGGACGAGGTGGCCCGGTGGGCGGGTCTGACCGCAGAGGAGACTGCCATCCTGCGGGGAGAGGCCGGCCTGGGCCTGGAGCAGGCCGGGCGGATGATCGAGAATGTGGTGGGACGGTACACCCTGCCGCTGGGAGTGGCGCTCAACTTTCTGGTCAACGGGCGGGACGTGCTGGTGCCGATGGTCATCGAGGAGCCCTCGGTCGTCGCCGGGGCCTC
>JAOZPF010000293.1 GCA_029932895.1 Anaerolineae bacterium
TACCCCAACCCGGTCGGCACCGCCCACGTGACCACCTTCACCACCCACAAGACCATCTGTGGCCCGCGCGGCGCGGTGATCCTGACCACTGACGAGGAACTGGCCCAGCAGATTGACATGGCGGTCTTCCCCGGCGAGCAGGGCGGCCCCCACGTCAACAAGTTCGCCGCGCTGGCGGTCGCCTTCACCATCGCCCAGACCGAGGAGTTTCGGCAATTGCAGCGCCAGATCGTCGCCAACGCCCGGGCGCTGGCGGAGGGCCTCCGCCGGCGAGGGCTGCGGCTGGCCTATGGCGGGACAGATACCCATCTGCTGTTGCTGGACCTGAAGTCCATCGCCGCGCAGGGCGGAGACGGGACCCGCCCCTATCCGCTGTGGGGCGAGCCGGCCGTGCGCATCCTTGACCTGGCCGGCATCGTCGCCAATAAAAACACCATCCCCGGCGACACCGAGACCGCACTGGCGACGGGCATCCGTCTCGGCACCCCCTGGGTCACCCAGCGGGGGCTGGACGAGGCCGATATGGACACACTGGCTGGCCTGATCCACCGCCTCCTGGTGAACATCAGCCCCTTCGCCTATCAGGGGCTGGTGCGCACGTTGCCGAGGGGCAAGGTAGAACTGGATGTATTGGAGGACGTGCGTCGGGGTGTGGCGGCGCTGGCTGAAAAGGCCGGCATTGACTTCGAGTACAGACGCAGCGGCTACCCCCATTTTGAGACAGGGGGACAGGGAGATGGGGGGGCAGGGGGACGGGGAGACGGAGGGACGGGAGGGCTGCGTGTGACCGGCTGGCGGGCGCGGCAATTCATCCAGCAGGTCACCACCGCTAACCTGGCCGGGCTCGCGCCGGGCGCTTCGACGACCACCTATATGCTGGACCGCCACGGGCGGCTGATTGACCAGGTGGTCGTGGCCCGGGAGGCGTCGGATGAGTGGGGACGGGACCACTACCTGATTATGCCCACGCCTCGGAACAGCGCCCGCGTCGCCTCCTGGCTGCGCGCGCTGGCCGAGGGGTATGTCCTCTTCGACGATGAGGATGTCTTCCGTAAAGTGGAGGGGCCGGTGGTGGTGGGGGAGCTGGATGCTGGAGGGGCGGCCCCCAATCCTGGGGAAGGGGAGCAGGGGGTCGCAGCGGCTGAGTTGTTCGAGCGTCACCCCGAGCGGTTCGATCTGACCAAACCGTATTTTGTTGGGCAGGCGCACCTGAGGGAATTCGCGGCGAGGCTGGACGCAGGGGGTAAGGAGGAGTGGTGCTGGGAGCACCGGGCGGTGCGGGAGGCGGCGGGCCTCTTCGACGTGGCCCATATGGGGATTTTCGAGATCGAGGGCCCCCATGCCACGGCCTTCCTGGACGTGGTCTGCTCCAACTACGTCGCCTGGCTGGAAGAGGGCCAGTCCTGCTATGGCTACCTGCTCGATCCCGACGGCGGGGTGATTGACGACGTGATGATCTACCGCCGCCCGACGGGGACAGCCGGGGACGGAGGTGCCCGCTATCTGATGGTGGTCAACGCCGCCAACGAGGCCAAGGACTGGGACTGGCTGAACGCGGTGAACCAGCGCCGGGTCGTGATTGATCGCCACCGCCCCTGGGTGCAGATAGAGGCGCAGGCCACCCTGCACAATCTGAAGGACCCCGCGTCAGGAAGGCGGGAGAGGCGGGACCTGGCCCTGCAGGGACCGGCCTCCCTGCCGACGTTACAGGCGCTGACCGACGACCCCGAGGTGAGGGCCGCGCTGGGGCGGGTGCGCCGCACCGACCTGATCGAGGGTGAACTGGCGGGAATGGAGTTGATCATCGCCCGCACCGGCTACACCGGCGAGGAATGGGGGTACGAGATCTTCGTCCACCCCGACGACGCCCCCCGGCTGTGGGAGCTGATTCTGGAGGCCGGGAAGGCCTTCGGTGTGAGGCCAGCCGGTTTGGCGTGTCGCGACTCCACGCGCACCGAGGCCGGATTGCCGCTATACGGCCATGAACTGGCCGGGCCGTTCGACATATCCCCCATCGAGGCCGGCTTCTCCGCCTACGTCAAGTATCATAAGCCCTTCTTCATCGGGCGGGACGCGCTCCTGGCTCGCGAAGGGAGTCACACCCGCGAGGTGGTGCGCTTTCGGGTCAACCAGAAGGGGGTGCGCCCGCCGCACTCCGGCGACCCGGTGGTCAACAAGCGAGGCCAGCACATCGGCTATGTTACCAGTTGCTCCATTGACACGGAGGGCTACCTGCTGGGGCTGGCGATCGTCGAGAGGCGGTACAATGTCCCCCAGACCCCCATCGCCGTTTTCCCCCTGGGCGGCAAGCCCCTCGACCGGGCGCTGCTGCGCGGAAATCAGGTCACGCTGCCGGTGGAGGCGACGGTGCTGACGCGATTTCCGGAGCGGGAGGGGAGGCGGATAAGGATGGGAGGGGAGGATTAGCAGCACTGAGAGATGGGGAGAGGGCATCAAGGCCCGTGGTCTGATCCATTTGAATACAACCTTGAATCCGCAATCCAAACGGAGGTCACCTTGAACGAAAAACCAAATGTCTACGTCACCCGCCGCATACCGGAGGTGGGCCTGGAGATGGTCCGGCGGGCCTGCCAGGTACGCCTATGGGAAGGGGATCTGCCGCCGCCCAGGGACGTCATCTTGAGGGAGGTGGCGGATTGCGAGGGGCTCCTGTGCCTGCTGACCGACCCAATAGACGCCGAAGTGATGGCCATCGGAAAGCGGCTGCGCGCCATCAGCCAGCTTGCTGTCGGTGTGGACAACGTTGACCTGGCAGCGGCCACGGCGCGCTCCATCCCCGTCGGCCACACCCCCGGTGTGCTGACCGACGCCACAGCCGACATGGCCTTCGCCCTGCTGATGGCCGCCGCCCGCCGCATCCCCGAGGGCATCGAACAGGTGCGGGCCGGGCGGTGGCGCACCTGGGACCCGCTGGGCCTCCTGGGGGCCGATGTCTGGGGGGCGACGCTGGGCATCGTCGGCCTGGGCCGCATCGGGACGGCGGTCGCCCGCCGGGCGCGGGGCTTCGAGATGCACGTCATCTATCACGATAGCATCCGCAAGCCCGACCTGGAGGCGGAACTGGAACTGACGCCCGCCCCTCTGGACGACCTGCTGGCGCAGGCCGATTTCGTGAGCCTCCACTGTCCCCTCATCCCAGAGACTCACCACCTCATCGGCGAGCAGGCGTTCCGACTCATGAAGCCGACGGCCATCCTCGTCAACACCTCCCGCGGGCCCGTCGTGGACACCGACGCGCTGGTGCGGGCGCTGCGGGAGGGGTGGATCGCCGCGGCTGCGCTGGACGTGACCGACCCAGAACCGATCCCATCCGATCATCCGTTGTTGATCCTGCCCAACTGCATCGTCGTCCCCCACATCGGCAGCGCCACCGTCACGGCGCGGGA
>JAOZPF010000056.1:0-6905 GCA_029932895.1 Anaerolineae bacterium
AGGCTCTGGTTGACCTGGATGACATCCGACCCGGCGGGGATGTCGGGATTGGCCGCCCGGATCAGGTCAATGGAGATGCCATACCTCTCGGCAATGGAGGAGAGTGTCTCGTCTGGAGCGACGACGTGGACGATAAAGTTACCCGGCAGAGGGGTCACTTCCTCCAGGTTCACCTCCGGCGTCGGCGTGGGAACCGCAGGGGGGATGAGCAACACCTGGCCCACCTGCAGCAGTTGCGGCGTGATGCCGGGATTCAAGGCAAGTATCTCGTCCGCTGTCGTATCGTATAGCTCGGCGATGGAGGAGAGCGTCTCTCCCTCTCGCACCTGGTGGGCACGGGGCGGGAGCGGCGTGGGGGTGGGCGTGATGGTGGGAGTCATGGTGGGCGGCCTGGTGACGGTGGGGTGCGGAGTAAGGGTAGGGACGACGGTAGGAGTGGAGGTAGGCACAGCGGGAAAGACGAACGGCTGCAACAACACACTGGCTACCGCCAGGATCACCGCCGCGACGCCGACGACCGCGAGCCAGAACGTCCAGCGGGGACGCTGGCGCGGCTCCTGCTCCTCGACCTGCGCCACCTCCTCCGTGAGAGAAGCGCCGCAGATCAGGCAGGTGGTGGCGCGCTCCGCTACCTGCGTCCCGCAGACCGGGCAATAGCGTGGCCCCTGCGGAGGGGATGGGGCAACGGGTTCTTCGCTCATCTAGCCAGACGCCAGCCGCCCATCCAGTTCCAGGTCGGCGGCGATCCCCTTCATCGCCTCCAGGACCATGCCGACATGTTCCCAGAGTTCCATCCCGATGGCCGCTGCCCCCTCTTCCGCCGCCTCTCGGTGCGCGCCAGCGGCGAAACGGTGATCCTTCCACTTTTTCTTGACACTCTTGATCTTGACGTCGCGAATGTCCTTCGAGGGTCGCACCAGGGCCACGGCCACGATCAACCCGGTCAGATCATCCACAGCGTAGAGTGTCTTTTCCATCAGACTCTCTCGCGACACGCCGGTGCGCTCCGCGGCGTGGGAGAGAACCGCGCGCACGATCTCCTCCGGCCATCCTTGCTCCCGCAGGATGCGCGCCCCGGTCTGAGGATGATCGTCGGGGAACCGTTCATAGTCAAAGTCGTGTAGCAATCCAACGACCCCCCACTTTTCCTCGTCCTCTCCGAAGCGGCGGGCGTAGGCCCGCATTCCGGCCTCCACCGCCAGCATATGCTTGACCAAGCTCGGATTCACGGTGTACTCGGTCAATAACTTCCAGGCTTCCTCACGAGTCGGTTCCATTTTCTCCCTCCAAAATCGGAATTGGGTCGCCCAGCACAGGGACGGGGTGACGCACCCACAGGTCCCACCAGGAGAGCCAGAGAGCTGGCACCTCCCGCGCCCAATACTCGCGGATATGAACATAAGGTCGGCGATCGGCCACATACCCCACCGGCTCCAGCCCCAGCCCGCGGCAGATGGTGAGGGCGCGGGGCAGATGGTACCGCTGGGTGACCAGGACTACTTGGTGCAGGCCAAAGATGGCTTGCGCCCGGTAGCAGGTATCGTACGTCCGTCGCCCGGCATAGTCCAGCACGATCGCCTCCGCCGGCAGGCCCAGGCTCAAGCCGTATTCGGCCATCTTGGCCGGCTCATTGTAATCGACGAAACGGTTGTCGCCGCTAAAGAGCACCTTGCGCACCCGTCCGGCCTGGTAGAGAGCGACCGCCGCCTCTACCCTGTCCCGCATCACATCGCTGGGCGTGCCATCGGGCCAATACCCGGCCCCGAATACCAACGCCACGGGCCGTGTGGGCACCGCATCCGCATCCGTATAGATGAGCGGCCCATACCGTCCTGTCAACGTCCAGGCCGAGAGGCCAGCGAACAGGCCGACCCCCACCCCAAAAGCAGCCCACCACAGCCACTTTTTCACCTCGCGCCCTCACCTCACGGCAGTGCCTGAGCAACTGCCGCCACTGTCTCGCCGTCCGGCCCCCACACCACCGTGACTATCCGACCAGTGCGCGAGAGATAGGCCGCCCCCGCCGGCCCTTCCCAGAACGAGCCAGTGAGGCCAGGAGGCGGTTCGGCAGCGATGAGAGGAGGCACGCGGAAGCGGGGGACCAGTAATTCGTAAGCCCGCTCGAACTCTTCCGCCTCGTCTCGGTCGTCCCAGGCGATACGCCAGGCAAGTAGCTGCTGTCCCTCCACATCCTCCCACAGGGCGAACGAATCGCCCGCCCACCCAGCGGCCGCGTCCCAGGCGACGGCCTCATCATCTACATAAGCCGCCAGGTGCAGGCCGATGACCAGCTCTCCCAGAGTGTCCTGCCATGTCGGTTCCCATTCCCAGCCCAAAACCGGCCCCAGATCGGGCAGGACCACCTCCTGGACCGGCTCTCCAGCCAGGTACAGTTCGGGGTGGAGGATCTGCTCCGTGGAGCAGGGTAACTGACCATAGGCGCGGTCGACCGCCCGCCAGCTTCCGGCGTCGTAGAGCGCAGTCACGAACTGCGCGCCCTCCCGGTAGGGAAAGAGGCGCAATCTCTCGGCAGCCGCGTTCCCGACCAGCGGGGTATAGGTCGGCTCCAGTGCCGCAGCCACATTCTGTGCCAGTTCATCCATTCCTTCCGCGTCCATCTCGGCGTAGCGAGCGGTCGTCACCACACCGTCCCCCTCCACCAACGCCCGCAGCGCCAGTTCCGCGTCGGTCGTCGGCCGGCAAGGAGTCAATCCCTCTATGTCGAACGCCTGGTCTTGCAGCGCGTGAGCCAGGGCAAAGACGAGCGCCTGCTCATCAGCAGGTGTCGCCGGGCCTCGTCCGGCGACGAGCATGATCTGTTGTCCGGCGGGCAGGTAGAGGCTAGAGATGTGAGCCGCCTGCTCCGCCACGTCCGGCAGGGGCAATGGGTCCAGAGGGGGGATCAGGCCCAGGGTGATGTAGCGCGCCAGCGTCTCCTGAACCGCTTCGTCCTGATAGGTCTGCAGCAAATAGATCGCCACCTCGTGCTCTGTGGGAAAAGTGACGGGAATCTGCTCCACTGGCGACAAATGGCGCACGCCAGCCACAATGCGCCCGATTTCGGGGACGGCGCGCGCGCTCTGAATCTGGGAGAGCGGGACGGGCCTGGTGGCAGTCGGGGTCGGCGGGGGAGGAGCTGTGGGCGTCGGCGAGGGGGTCGCTGTGGGAGGCGCTGGCGTAGGCAGGAGAGAAGTGGCAAGAGGAGTCAGGCGGAGCGAGACAGCGGACGATGTCGGCAGTGGCGAGGTAAGGGCAAAATATTGCATCGTGGTGACGACGCTGTAGCCAAAGAGCCCAAAGACCAGAACCAGCGCCACGGTCATCAAAACCAGCACCAGCCATTGCCGGCGGGTGAAACGGGAGCGGCTCATGCCAGCGCCTCCCGTTGGGCGGCGAGCAAAACTGCTATTCCCCCCTCCGCCAGGGAGAGCATCTCGTCCAGCACAGGGTGGGAGAACGGGGCTCCCTCGGCGGTCCCCTGCACCTCGACGAACCGACCGTCACCAGTCATCACCACGTTCAGGTCGACCGCCGCCTCGCTGTCCTCGGCGTAGCAGAGGTCCAGCCGCACCTGGTCACGGACGACGCCCACGCTGACGGCGGCGACGGGAAAGCGCAGGAGATCCGGCGGCAAAAGGGCCTCGCGGCTCAGCCGGCGCAAGGCCAGGGCCAGGGCCACATACCCGCCAGTGACGGCGGCGGTACGTGTCCCCCCGTCAGCCTGGAGGACATCGCAATCGAGGATGAACATCCGCTCTCCCATCCGCTCCAGGTCGAGCGCCGCCCGCAGGGAGCGGCCGATGAAGCGGCGGATCTCTTGCGTACGCCCGCCCAGCCCCCGTGTCTCGCGCTCCGTCCGCGTGTGGGTCGAGCGGGGCAACAGTCCATACTCGGCGGTCAACCAGCCCCGGCCCGAGCCGGTCAGCCAGCCCGGCGTCCGCTTCTCAAAGGTCACGTTGCACAATACGCGGGTGCGGCCCATCTCTACCAGGACTGACCCCTCCGGGTACTCGACATAGCCGAGGGTAAAATGGACCGGGCGGAGCTCGTCGGGTTGGCGACCGTCCGGTCGTCCGCGCGCACCATGGTCGTCCATACAATTGTCGATTATACCACAGGGGAGAGGGAGGGGAAAGAAGACAAGCACCACCCGCGGGCAGACGGAGCTGTGTATCTGCCTCGCGGGGATCGCGGCGGCAGTCTCTTGGGCGTGACCGGGTGGTTCGGTACATCTAGAGCAGAGCGGGACGGGCCACAAAGCCCGTCCCACTCTCCCACCGGAGGTGGCGGGGCACGGTGAGGAACCGTGCTGGACCGAAACGGAGACTAGGCAGCAGAAAGGCTCTCAGCCCATCCTGCTCTCCTGGAGAATCGCGTTCAAGATGTCCGGCTTGTTCGCCAGCCCGAACGGAGCCTGATCGCCAGCCAGATCGTAGCGGTAAAAGACCACCCCCGTCACTGGCTGCTCCTCGCGAAAGTAGCGCAGTGCTTCGTGCACCCAGGCGCTGTTATCCGGCAGCCACCCGATAGTGCCTCCAATCGTCCTCAGGCACTGGGGGTTCAGCTCGGTGACAAAGACCGGCAGCGAGCGGAACCGGCCGGGCACCATATCCAGCGATGTCTCGACGGTCCGCAGGTGCAGGTACTGCCACGTCAGCGGCTCGTGTGTGAACCGCTCCCTCGACCAGACCTCGGACGGCTCATTGGTCTGCGTCTTGGCGTGGAGAAAGAGCGCGTCGGCGCCGGCGATATCGTGCAGGATCGTCAGCCACCAATCCCGATTGTTCGAGCCGGGGCCAAAGTAGGGGTCGATCGGCGGTGGCCCCATCCTAACCCGACCGGCCACGCGCTGCCAGATCTCGTTATAGATGGCGGTGACATAGCCCGGCGTGAGTGGGAACTCGTGGTCGCTGCCCACGCCCGGCCACTCGGAACGGTTGTTCGGCTCGTTGCCAACGTGAAAATAGTCCACGCCCCGCGCACCGAGCATCGTCTCCACCACGCTGCTGATAAAGCTATCCCTGTCCTCCGGGCGGGGCAGGGTGCCGCTGCCGTCGGCATACCCCCAGTTAAGGCGGCAGATGACGGTGATGCCCGCCTGCTGAATGGGGGTGCAATCGATCTGGATCGGCTGATGCTGGACGGCGTGGTGGACCAGGCAGCAGCCGGTCATGCCGTGCGCCGCCATCCACTCGCCCCCGGACCGGTCGTGCAGGCCGACCAGGACTCGCGAGGGCGGGGGAGCGTATCCCCTCGCCCGGACGTGCGCCGCCCGCACACCGGCGTACTCGGCCGCGCTCTTGTCCTTGCGCCTCCCATCCCACGTGTCGATGATGTGGAGCGTCTCCCCGTCCACGGCTTCCAGGTACACAAAGTGTCCCCCATCCGCCCGCCTCAGGATGACCTCCCACCCGTCCCTGAGCAGCCGGTCCAGCGCGCGGGCCGACCGCATCTGGTTATCCTTGATGTGGTCATCGAACACCGAGAACAAGGGGACCGCGCCCTCCCAGGCCATGATGTTGTCATTGACATAGGCCGCGCGGGCTGCCACGAGGAGCTTGTCCAGCAGCGGCGGCGTCACGTCCCGCCCATACACCTTGCGCAGAATGATGGCGAACCCTGTCAGAAAGCAGCCGTACCGACCGATGGTCTCATCCCCCACGTCCGGGTGCTCGCCAAAGTCATAATCCGCCCAGCGGGGATCGATCTGCGCCAGTCCAATATCCCCCTTTAACAGTGGAAGAAGCTGGATCGCCATATCCCAGGGGGTCGATGGTTCGACGATCCGGTAACCCGTGTCGAGGCCATGCTCGCTCAGCCACCGCTGCGGGTCCGTCGTCCACTGTGCCGGGTTCACGACGACTATGTCCCAGCCGTCAGGCTCAAAGTGGGCGTCGTCGGCGGGATGCGCCACGGCCCCCATCCGCGCGGAAGCGCCGATGGCGGCAGCGGTGCGCCAGTTGATCCGGGCGACAGAATCGCGGATGGGAGGCAAAAGCACCAACAGGGAACCGTCAGGCTCGTCCGCTGGCGCGTGTCCCCCACCACCGCCGCTGATCACCGCTTTGCCCCCCCCATCTCTCCGGGGGAGACGGGCAGCCTGGGGGACAGCGTGACTCCATTTTTGGCGCGAGAATGCTGGCGGCGGCGACAGCGAGGGCGGGACGTTTCCCCCCGGCCATTCAACCAGCAAGACAGGGTCGGCCGGGTTGTTCCCCACCATGACGTCAAAGTGAAGATGGCCCTCCGGCCCCGGCCGGCCCAACTTCTGCCCGACTACCACCCGGTCGCCGATGCTCACATAGATGCCCTCTCCCCCCGCCAGGTGACCGTAGCGGATCAGGACCCCCTGCCCCTCCAGTGTCACGGTCTGCACGCGCACGCGGTACCCGAATCCCCCCCTGTTACCGTGGTATCCTGCCTCCACCACGACGCCGTTCGTGGCCGATACCACCTCGTCTCCCCAGGCCGACCACGAGCACTCCAGGTCGATGCCATTGTGGAACGCCATTCGCTCCGGTTGCCACTGTCCAAACCCTTTCGTCATGCGCCGGCCGGGGTGCGTCAGCGGGTAAGCCAGGGGAAGGCCCGCCTCCTTGAGGCTGTAAGCCAGCAACCGACCCTTGAGCTGGTACTCGTTATCCCAGTTGAGGGGCCAGTAAATGATCCCCGGGTAAAAGGTGGCGAAAAAGTCCTCCAAATTCGCGGCCTGCTCCGAGGCTGGCCATTCGTGCGGGCGGAGCGCGATCACGCGCCGGGTATAGAGAGCGCCTATCCCGGCGTCATCGGCGCTGCCCCCGATCGTCCACAACCCCTCCGTCACCGGGAGCAGGTCCAAAAGCCTGAGCATAAACGCCGAGTCCGCACTGGGATGGACTAGAAGGTAGGTGCGCTCGTACTGGAGA
>JAOZPF010000056.1:6915-12860 GCA_029932895.1 Anaerolineae bacterium
TCCCAGCCTAGCGGGAAGAGGTGACCTTTAGCACCTCTCCCTCCTGGTCCACCGTCACACGGACCACGCGCGTCATCCGCCCCCCGTCCGGCAGGGCGATGGTTTTCTGGAAAGTGAGGAGGTAGAGCGGGCCGCTCTTTTTGGATTTGGCGTGAGCCTGCTTGGCGGACACCTTTGGCTCGACGCCCGCCATCTCGGGGAACCTCTGGCGCACGATCCGGGCAGCTTTCGAGACGTGTCGGTTATCTAGTTTGGTCAACGTCCAACTCCCTCAGACGGACATGCTTCTGGGCACGCATAAAGGCGGGCACAGCCAGGTCGTCGTGCAGGACCCGTGCCGGGGAGAAATCGTGGGCCGAATGCGGCGTGACCTGTTTCTCCTCACTTTCGACACCGGCGGCGATCAGAATGACCTCCGTGCGGCCTCTCATCCTCGGATCCATGACGACGCCAAAGAGGATCTCGGCCTCGGGCGTGGCCGCCCGTGAGATCAGGTCCATCGCGCGCTGCACCTCGGCGAGCGTGAGGTCATCGCTGCCGGTTATATTGACCAGGAGCCTCTCGGTGCGGTGGATGAACTCGATGTTGAGCAGCGGGCTGGCGAGGGCGACTCGCGCGGCCTCGACGGCCTTTTCCTCTCCCTCGCCGTAGCCAATTGAGATGAGGGCGCGACCAGCCCCCTCCATGATGGAGCGAATGTCGGCAAAGTCCAGGTTGATCAAGCCGGGGTTCATCGCCAGTTCGGCGATGCCCTGCACCGCCTGGCGCAGCACCTCATCGGCAACGCGGAAGGCGACATCGAGCGAGACCTTGCGGTTGACCATTTCGAGCAACCGGTCGTTGGAGACGACGACCAGCGCGTCCACTTCCTTTTCCAGGTGACCGATCCCCTCCTCAGCCACACTCATCCGCCGGGGCCCCTCAAAGGAGAATGGTTTAGTGACCACGCCGATGGTCAGAGCGCCCGCCTCGTGGGCGATCCTAGCCACGAGGGGGGCCGCTCCCGTGCCGGTCCCGCCCCCCATCCCGGCGGTGACAAACACCATGTCGGCCCCGTGCAACGCTTCCTCTAGCGCATCCCGGCTCTGCTCGGCGGCTGCCGCGCCGATGGCGGGGTCCCCCCCCGCCCCCCGCGACCGGGTGAGGCTGGCCCCCAGGTGGATCCTGGTGGGAGCCTCGGAGCGAAAAAGTGCCTGGAGGTCGGTATTGGCGGCGACAAAATCCACGCCAGGGATGCCAATCTGGATCATGCGGTCTACGGCGTTACTGCCCGCCCCCCCGACGCCGATGATCTTGATGTCGATCTCTCTCAATCCATCTCCTGCCATAACCTCACCTCCTGTCGTCAGTCCGCCCATCGCTCGCCCGCGCTATGGAAAGCGCGGCCTGGTCTGCAACCCGCTCCATCCGCTCAATCCGCTTACAATCCGCTCCATCCGCTTACCTAGATCCCATACCGACTCAGCCGCTCCGCCACGGCGGCGCTCTCATCCGCCACCCGCGCGCTGACCTCTGCCCACCGCTGCGGATTCCACACCTCAATGTGCGACACGAGGCCAACGAGAACGGCCTCCCCTTCGACGGCGGCGTACTGGCGCAAGTTGGCCGGCAGGGGAATCCGACCCTGCCGGTCGGGGAAGCAGGCCAAAGCCGCCGCGAACAGCAAGCGGGAAAACGACCGCCCGTCCCGGCTGGTGAGGGGAAGCGCTGCCCGAATTCTCTGCACCAGCGCCTGCCACTCGGCGGTTGGAAAGATGAGGAGACATTTCTCGATCCCCCGCGTCAGCGTCAGCCCTCGCTCCAGGGCGGGACGAAACGGAGCGGGAAGGCTCAGCCGCCCGTTTTCGCTCGCACACGTGAACTCGCCCAACAACATCATTGCCCCAACCCTACCTGGATACAACCGCCTTGAGCACATGCCCCTTGCTATCTACAGTGAGTTTGATTACCTGGCGGTGTGTCCTGTCACCGCGCACAGGGATATCCTTCTCCAGCGTCACCGCCCAGCTCTCCGGCTGCCCGGCCGGGACCTTGGCCGCCCCACGGGAGGGAGCGCACCCCTGGTCGCATTCCCCGCTGCAGAACTGGACGGGGCAGGCGCGCACCTGCGCCTGCGCCATATGGGGCAGGCTGCTCTCGACGCGGCTCTTGACGGTGGCGATCAGACTGTCGGAGAGCGGCACCTGGGCGGCCTTGGACCTGCGCTGGCAGATGATGGGCGGGCAGAACGACCCGCTCTCCGATCCTGCCATCCCTTTTGGCCGCGCCGCCACCGGTAGAGATGGATCGCCGTACAACACAAAGCTGATGAGGCTCTTTTGATCCTCCCCATCCAGGTAGCCCTGGCGCTCCTGCATATCACGGGCCAACCTGACCTTGGCCGCCTTGAGCGCCTCTCCCGCGCTCAGGCGGTCCTGTATCCCCTCCCAGAACCTCCTCCCCACCAGGTCGGCACCCAGGAGAGGAGGTGAGATAGCGCCGTAAGCGACCTTGGTGGAGCCGACGACGGCGAGCGCCCCCAGCCCCAGGAAGCGAAGGGCAATCGAGTCGGCGGCGGTCTTGCCCATGACGTTGGCCCCATAGCAGGCCTCGGTAAAGACAATCGAGTGGCCATGCTCGCTGGCGGTCAGGTCCTCAGGGCGCAGGGCCACGGGGAAGAGCGGGTAGTCGGCCGGGAACAGGGTGTCGCGCTGACCGTACCAGTTGGGGCCGTCCTCGACGCCGTGCAGATTAAAGTAGCTGAAACGTGGCGGCTCCTCCACCTCAAACTCCTGGTAGGTAAGGGGCGGCGAGATACGCAGTTGGGGGTTCGCGCCAATCACCTCGAATACGGCGCGGGCAGCCTTTCTCCAGATGCTGGCCGAATAGCCCAACCCCTCCCCACCCTGCCCAGTCGAACCGAATATGCCGCGGAGGGCGGTGAACAACCCCTTCTGACTGACCGTCCCGCGGTGCGCCTCGATGGCGGTGCGAATGAGAGAGCGCAAGTAGGCGACGTCGCCATCACGACCATCGGGCAACCGCCCCACGGCCCGCTCGGGGACGAGGTAGTTACCATCGCGGGAGGCATAGGGGTTGTCGGAGGGAACATGGGCATCCTGGTCATCGATGGGGTTGGGCAGGCGGTGAAAGGGGATGATCTCGTCCCCGCCGACGATCAGGACATAGCGAATCTCTTGCTCGCGCGCGTTCCGCTGGGCATCCAGGTTGTCGATCAGCATCTTGATCTGCCAGGGATTGGTCGGGTCGACGGGCGAGAGCCCATGCGGCGCAAGGGAGGAGGCATCGTCCACATAGACGGTAACCGTCTCCACAGCCAGTTGGCCTTCAATAGCAGCCCTCAGCTCCTGCAGGTCATCGGCAATCTGGGCAAAGCCGCGCGGGCCGTACTTTCTCGTCAGGCGGCCCTTGCTCGAGACCACCAGGTACAGCCCATCCCGCGCCTCCTCCCCGTTGCCAGGCAGCGGCTTGTCATCATCGGCCAGCCAGTCGACCAGGTGGGTCAGTTCGTCCTCAAGGTCGCTGAGCGCCTTGGCCGCGGGGTCGCCGCCGGGCAAGAGAGGTGGGAGCTGGTTGCGCTTGGCCATCGACTAGTGAACCTCCTGCGCTAGGCAGCTTTGCGCTGCCGCCAGAGGAAAGAGACGGCGCTTGCCGCTGCCCACTGCTTGTAGGCGCCGGCATAGTCCGGCTGTAACTGGACCGCTTTGCGGAACATTGCCGCTCCCTCGGGATACCGTTTCAGTTGCTTATAGACAAGGCCAGCGCTGTAGTAATAACCCGCCATATCCGGGTCCCGCTTGACCGCCTCCAGATAGGCCTCCAGCGCCTCGTCATATTCTTGCCGCGCCTCATAGGTCTGACCCAGTTCGTAATACGGTTCCGCCTCCTCCGGCCGGAGCCTGATGATGCGCACAAAATGGGCCACAGCCTTGTCCAGGTGACCACGGCGGCGACACAGGCGACCAATCCGGGCGTGGAGGCGCGTCGCCTGGGGGGCCACGGCGACGGCCTGCTCGTACACCTGCATAGCCTCGTCGTACCGCTCTAGCGTCTCGTACAGCTCCCCCAGAGTTTCGTAGGCCGCGGTCATCCGTGGTTGCAGCTCGACCGCCCGTTCCAGGTGCTCGATGGCCTCCTCGTGGCGGCCCATCTCCCGGCAAGCGACGCCCATTCTGAACTCGTAGCGACCATTCTCCGGGTCCAGGGAGGAAGCGCGGCGGTAGGCTTCCAGTGCGTCGGCCCAGCGCCCCTGCCGCTCCAGCAGCGCGCCCAGCCGTTCATACGCCGGAGTATAATCGCTCCGCAGTGCGACGGCGGCGGTGAACCTGGACAGCGCCTCGTCGGTCTCGCCCAGTTCGAGGGACGCGCTGCCCAGCCTGACCAGATGAGCCGGCTCGTCGGGGTTGTTCTTGAAAGCCTGCTGGTAGCTTGCCTTGGCCTCGCGGTAGCGGCCCTGGCGGAAGTAGGCGTCGCCCAGCTCGGCGTGCCACTGGGGATCGTCGGGCCGCAATTGGACAGCCTTGGTCAGGAGGGGAACAGCCTCACGGTCGATGCCCAGCCTGGCGTAGGTGACCGCTGCGCTATGGGCGTATTCAGGCTCCTCTGGTGCCAGCTCCGCGGCGCGCAGGTAATGCTCCAGGGCCACATGGTCCCGGCCCTGTAGCGCGTACACATCGCCCAGAGTGTTGTGCCATGGTGCGTATCCTGGGCGCAGCCGAATGGCCCTTTCCAGGGCAACGCCGGCCTCGTGGAGACGACCGGCCCGGTTCAGCATCACGCCGAGGGCATAGTGGAGCGTAGCCGCCGCGGGATCGAGCCGGGTCGCTCGCTGCAACGATTCGATGGCGCGTTCGGGCTGACCCGCCGCCTCGAGGCTGAGGGCCAACTCATACTGCACCTCGGCGCAATCCGGCGACAGACTCTCGGCCAGTCGCAGCTCGCGGACACTATCCTCCAGCCGGTCCATCAGCCGGTAGGTCGCCCCCAGGGCGCGGTGGTAGGAAGACTGCTGGGGGTCAGCCTTCATCGCCCGTTCTAGTTCGGCGACCGCTTCCTCTAGCTGACCTTTGAGGGCCAGGACCTGCCCCAATTCCGCCCGCGTTTCGGGCAAGCCATCGTCCAGGCTCAGCGCCCGGCGCAGGGCGGCGACGGCTCGCTCATACTCCTGCGGCGAGGGGGGGGTGGCGATGATACCTGCCCGCCGGAGGAGCCAGGCCTGCTGGCCGATGCGGCGATAGACCGCGCCCAGGGCCAGTTGATAGCGCGCCTCATCGGGGCGCAATTCGATTGCCCTCTCGTAGGCTGCGCGGGCCTCATGGTAGCGTCCCTCGGCCTCCAGGGTGGCCCCCAACTCCCAGTACGTTTCCGCGTCCGCAGGCTCCAGCGACAGGGCTTTTTTGAGATAGCGCACCGCCTCACCGGGCCGCGCCAGCCTACGCGCCGCCTGCCCGCAGGCCTTTTGATAGCGCGGGTCATCCGCCGCTTTTTCACTCGCCTGCCGGTACGCGGTGAGGGCATCCTCCCAGCGGCCCTGCGTCTGATAGAGCGTTCCCAGCCGGTAATAAGTCTCGCCGTCGGCCGCCCCCAACTCGATTGCCTTTTGCAGCAGGCGGGCGGCCTTGGCGTCCTCGCCCTGCTCGGACGCAGCCAGTCCCGCCGCGCGGTGATAGACACCCTCCTGCGGAGCCAGCCTGGCGGCCTCCTCATAGTGCTCCAGGGCCTGGTCCAGATTGGACCGCTCGCGGTAGAGCTGGGCTAGGTGGTAGTGGGCCGCTGCCCAATCCGGCCGCAGCGCCAGTGCAGCATGCAACCCAACAATAGCCTCCTTCCGATCACCGAGCCGCTGGCAGACTCGCGCATAGTCGTAGAAAACCTCCGGGTCCTGTGGAGAAAGCTCGGTGGCCTGACGCAGAGCGGCGAGGGCCTCCCTGTTCCGACCCTCCGCC
>JAOZPF010000294.1 GCA_029932895.1 Anaerolineae bacterium
CTAAAGCCTATATTCCATAGTGACGTCGCGCTCCAAGCCACGGACTTTGCGTCTCCCCTGCCGGGCAACCCGCCCCAAAATGAACAAGTCCTAGTGACCCGGCGAACGCGTGGGGTTGCGAGACACCCAAATTGTGCTAAACTTGGTTGGAAACAACGCCGGTCCCATCTGATCGCGCCGCGCGTAGAGCCGCTGACGGTTGGAGCTGGTGGCTCTCTACCTATCCAAAGACGAGGAGGGGCAAATGACTGCCAAAGTGTATGACGCCATCATCGTCGGCGCAGGGAGCGTCGGCCTTCCCACCGCCTTCTACCTGGCCCAGGCGGGCCTCAAGCCGTTGGTCATCGACCAGTTCGCCAGCCCAGGGCAGGGCAGCAACAAGGCCGCTATCGGCGGCATCCGGGCCACCCACTCCGCCCCGTCCAAGATCCGCCTCTGCCTCACTTCGATCGAGATTTTTTCCACCTGGGAACAAGCCCACGGCGACAACCTCGAGTGGCATCAGGGCGGTTACTCCTTCGTCGCCTACCGGGAACAGGAAGAGCGTATCCTGAAAGAGCTGCTCAAGGTCCAGCAAGCCTACGGGTTGAATATCCATTGGCTGGGCCGGGAGGAGTTGCTGGAGGTGGTCCCCGACCTGAACCGGGAGGGATTGCTGGGGGGAACCTACTCACCGGGAGATGGCTCCGCCTCCCCGCTTCTGACCGCGCACGCCTTCTACAAGCGGGCGCGGGAGCAGGGCGCCCAATTCCGTTTCCGTGAGCGGGTGACGGGGATCATCCGCCGCCGCGGGCGCGTGGTAGGGGTCCGCACCGACAAGGGGGGGTACGCCACGGAGGTCGTCATCAACGCCGCCGGCCCCTGGGCGCGGTCCGTGGCCCAGTTGGGTGGGCTGGACGTGCCGGTAGTTCCCGACAGCCACGAGGCTGGCATCACCGAACCGGTGGCCCGGTTCGTCGAGCCCATGCTGGTCGACATCCGCCCCGCCGAGGGGTCCAAGAACTATTATTTCTACCAACATGGGACCGGGGCCATCGTCTTTTGCATCACCCCCGATCCGCCCATCGCCGGCACCGACCGGCGGGAGACCTCTGTGTTTCTTCCCATGATCGCCCGGCGGATAGTCGACCTGATGCCCAAGCTAGCCAACATCAAGGTGCGGCGCACCTGGCGGGGTCTCTACCCGATGTCCCCTGACGGATTCCCCATCGTCGGCCGCGCGCGGGAGCTAGAGGGGATGATCTCTGCCGTTGGGATGTGCGGGCAGGGGTATATGCTTGGGCCAGGAGTGGGCGTTCTGCTGAGCCGCTTGGTCACGGGCACGCTGACGCCGGAGGACAAAGAGGTGCTGGAAGAGCTGAGCCCATACCGGGAGTTTGGCGGCGAGGAGAAACTAAAGTAGGGGCGGGTCTCGCCTGCCCACAGCAGGAGGTGACTTTTGTCCGCAACTGGGAAATACCAAGTTCCTCGAGAATTATACGATAAATTGGCCCCGCTGGTGGCGAGCGCGCGCGAGCGACTGGCTGTGATCAAGCCCGACAAGCTGGTCATGCGCAGCGGCTGCACGCGAGAGGAGGATGGCACGTATCGCCTCCCGTTCTTCCAGCGCGACTACCTGATCCGCCCGCCCGATTTCACGGTCCAGGAAGCGGGCACAGGGAAAACAGCCCCCACCTTCACCCAGGCAGTCCTCCTCACCTACCTGGTCACCGCCGATGGCACCACCCCGTCCGCTCGGTGGGTCTCCTTCCGCGGCCTGCCCGATGGGATGTTCTACGCCCAGGCCTTCCGCGGGTACGCTGAGAACCGGCTGGTGCAGGAGCTGGGCGACGAGGGGCTGACACTCTTCCAACGGGGAGCGGAGCAGCTAGGTGGGGAGAGGCTCGAACTTGGCGACGCCGGGTACACGTTCCAGGTCCTGCCCCGCATCCGCCTGGCAGCGGTCTATTGGCTGGGGGACGAGGATTTTGCCTCGCGGGCCTCGATCCTCTTTGAGGACACGTCACCCCAGTATATGCCGGTCTATGGGTTGGCAGTCCTGGGCAGCCAATTGGTAAGCGCCATTATCAGAGCCGCGGGGATAATGGATCATTCATAAAGGAGAGCATCAAGATGAAAAAGACATCGATCCTGACGAGCATTTCTATTGTCGCGATGCTGGTTATGGGGGCGATCACAGCCAGCGCCCAGCCCCCTACCCCGTTCTCCCTCCAGGGCAACCTGGGTATTCCCCCTCTTCCGCACCGCGCACCTCGGCCCTTCCTCTCCCGCTCCCCCTCCACCGGCGGCTTTATCCCTCCTGAAGTGGACCTCTCCCACCTGACCGGGGAACGGCTGCCTGCTGGACGTTTCCCCCTCGCCCTCCCCAGCGCGTGGGACTGGCGCGACCACGGCGGTGTCACCGCGGTAAAGGATCAGGGAAACTGCGGTGCCTGTTACGCCTTCGCCGCCATCGCCAACGCCGAGTCACGGATGCTGCTCGACGGCGACGGGACGCACGATTTTTCAGAGAACAACGCCAAGGAATGCAACTGGCGGGAGCTGAATAACTACCAAAACCCGCCCGGCACGTACTGGGGAAGCTGCGACGGCGGAAACTATCAGATGGTAGCCAACCTCTTTGCCCAGCATGGCTATGTGTCGGAAGCAGATGACCCGTTCGTGCCCAGCGATGTCCCCTGCGCAAGCCACACCCCACAGCGGACGCTCCTGGACTGGCGCATCATCTCTGGCAACCAGGTGCCACCTACCAACGTGCTCAAACAATACATCTACAACGAGGGACCGATCTTTACGACGATGTTTGTAGACGACAGCTACTTTGACCATTCGTATGACGGTTCCTACACTATTAACTACACGACGCCGCCAAGCAGCGGTACCAACCACGCCGTGCTGTTCGTCGGCTGGAGCAACAACCTGCCCCCCACACAGAGCAGCAACGGCCCAGCCAGCGGCTGGATCGTCAAGAACAGTTGGGGCAGTAGCTGGGGCGACAACGGCTACTTTTACATCACCTACGGCTCGGCCAACATCGGCATGTACTCCGCTTTCCTGAACGAATGGCAGGAGTACGACCCGACCGGCGCGGTGTGGGCCTATGACGACGACGGATGGAGTGACTCGTGGGGGTATGGTAACACAACGGGGTGGGGACTGGTCAAGTATATACCAGGCAGCGACACGACCGTCTCACGAGTCGAGTTCTGGACCACGGACGTGACCACCGATGTTGACGTCTACCTCTATGACGATTTCAACGGCACGACGCTTTCCAACCTGCTCCGCCAGAGCCTGAACCACAGCTATACCGAGGCTGGTTATCACTCGGTGCCCATCGACCCGCCGCTGCCGGTGACCAACGGCGACGACATCATCGCCGTGGTCAAGTTCAC
>JAOZPF010000057.1 GCA_029932895.1 Anaerolineae bacterium
TGAGAACTATGGCACGCTGATCGGCATGATCCTGGTTTTCCCCATCATCGGCCTGTTGGAACCGCGATTCCTGACAATGGGCAATTTCCTCAACATCCTGCGCCAGGCCGCGACCCTCACCCTGGTCGCGCTAGGTCTGACATTTGTGTTGGCCGCCGGCGTGTTCGACATCTCGGTCGGCGGGGTCGCTGGCCTGTGCAGCATTGTGGCGGCTTTGGTTCTCGCGCGCGGCTACGGGTTCGTGCTGGCGTCGCTCGCCGCCCTGTTGACGGGCTTGAGCGTGGGCTTTGTCAACGGCCTCTTGGTGGCTCGATTTCATACCAACGACTTTCTGGCGACGGTGGCGATGATGTTTGTTGCCATCGGCTTTGATGTCCTTCTCTCTAAAGGGGCGAACGTGCACATCGACTTTGCGTACGCCTCGGAGCTGCGGCTGCTGGGCAAGGGTGACATCTGGGGCATTCCCGCGGCGACGATTCTGCTCACCGTGGTAGCGCTGGCCTGTTACATCATCCTCGACCACACCAAGCTAGGGCGTCGTCTCTATGCCATTGGCGGCAACCCCCGCGCCGCTCACCTCTCCGGTGTGGACGTCGACGGGGACAGGTGGATCGCCTTTGCGCTCTGCGCACTGGTAGTAGCAATCGGCGGTATCATGCTCGCGGCACGGTTGGAAGGCGGCAAGCCCCGTGCCGGCGAAGCGCTGTTAGGAGATAGCATCGCAGCAGCCTCGATCGGCACCACCTTTCTGCGCCGTGGCCGGCCCCATGTGCTGGGCACCGTGCTGGGCGGTATCTTTCTCGCCACCCTAGCCAACGGGTTCGTTTTCCTCAACATCGCTTTCTACTACCAGTACATCGTGCGCGGCATAGCTATCGCCGGCGCTGTGGCCTTTTCCGGCGCACGCCTGCAAAGCCGGTGACGCCCTCCGAGGAGCGTTATGAAAATTCGTACAGAGATCGGTCGGTGGGTATCGGATTACCTGGCCCGGTTCGGCACGCTGAGCCTGATGGCCCTGGTATGCGCGTTCCTGGCGTTGGCAGTACCATCCTTCATCAACCCCTCCAACCTCTTCGACGTCCTGAGACAGGTGGCGGTAATAGGAGTGATGGCTTGCGGCCTGACTTTTTCGGTGGCCGCAGGAGGGTTCGACCTCTCCGTTGGGTCGGTAGCCGCTCTGAGCACCGTGTTCACGGCGTGGCTGCTGGTGCGCGACGTGCCGTTGGTCGCCACGCTGCTGCTGGTGCTGACCGCGGGAGCCTTGAGCGGGTGGGTCAACGGCCTGTTCTGCGCCCGACTGCGCATCGTCCCGTGGGTGGGGACACTGGCAACTATGCTCATCGTCGTAGGCCCCCAGTTCATGATGACAGAGGGGGGTAGCCAAATTCCAGGCGGCCTGGGCGGAGAACAGCCCGTGATGGACTTTCTGGGCCGGGGATTTCTTGGTCCCGTGCCGGTAGCCGCCCTGGCTATGCTGGTCATCGCCGCGGTCAGCGAGGTGGTGCTCTCGCAGACGCGGCTCGGTCAACACGTACAGGCCATAGGAGGAGATCAGACCGCCGCCGCGACCTGTGGCATCAACACACGCCGTGTGCTCTGGATCGCCTACGTGTTCAGCGGTATCCTGGCGGCAGCCTCCGGATTGCTGATGGCCGCACGAATGGGATTTGGCCAAGTGCGCATCGGCGAGCCCTACCTTATGGATTCCATCGCCGCCGTCTTTCTCGGCAGCACTGTCCTCCGCGAGGGACGGCCACACATCATCGGTACGGTCATCGGAGCGATCTTTATGGGGGTTATGTTCAACGGGCTGACGCTGCTCCACGTACCGTATTGGGGCTTTTACCTGTTCCGGGGCATCATGGTCTTTGTCGCGGTCGCGCTGTCGGGCTTTGCGACACGCTAGCCCTTTCTAGACGAGGAGGAAGAGTATGGCTGACATCGGGTTCATAGTTCTGGCAGCCGGAGCAGAGCCGGCCGAGCACCAAACAGTCCTCAGCACACCAGCTTACAACCTCATGGTCATCGCCGTGCCCGACTATGCCACCGCTGCCAACGTAGCCCAAAACCTGTACGCAACAGGCGTCAAGATCATAGAATTGTGCGGCGGCTTTGGCCACATCGGCGCGGCGGAGGTGGCCCGCGCCGTTCCCGAGGCACAGGTGGGGGTGGTCCGTTTCGACAACCATCCGGGCCTGTCCAACGAGAGCGGTGACGCACATTTCGGTGGGAGGTAGACCCTTGGTATACACCGATCAAGACATCGAGGCTTTGCAAGCCCACGCCCGCACCGTGCGACGGCACATCGTCCAGATGATTGCCCATGCCGGTGCCGGGCACCCCGGCGGCTCCCTTTCGGCAACCGACATCATCGTCTGCCTGTACTATGGCCTGATGCGCATCGACCCCGTCCGCCCCGATTGGCGCGATCGCGACCGCTTCATCCTGTCAAAGGGGCACAGTTGCCCAGCGCTGTACGCCACACTGGCCGAGAAGGGGTACTTTTCCCCAGAGCATCTGCTGACTTTCGACCACGTTGACTCTATCCTTCAGGGGCACCCCGATATGACCAAGACGCCGGGCGTCGATATGTCAACGGGGTCTCTGGGACAGGGGCTGTCTGTGGGCATCGGAATGGCCTTGGGAGCGCGACTGCGCGGCAGCGATTTTCACACCTATGTATTGCTTGGGGACGGTGAACTGCAGGAAGGACAGGTGTGGGAAGCGGCTATGGCGGCGTCCAAGTTCCGCCTGGACAACCTGACAGCTATTGTGGACGCCAACCGTTTGCAGTTGGCAGATACGGTCGAGGAAATCATGCCATCCGGCAAACCCAGCGAGGCCAAGTGGCGCGCCTTCGGCTGGAACGTGCTAGAGATGGATGGACATGACATCCGGCAAATCCTGACTGTGCTGGACCAGGCGCGCCGTCACGTGGGCGAGCCGACGGTCGTCATCGCCCACACCGTGAAGGGAAAGGGCGTGTCATTTATGGAAGACAACGTGGCCTGGCACTCGCGGGGGCTCGCGCCGGACGAGCTATCACAAGCGTTGAGAGACCTGAGTCAGATTGGAGGAGCTGCCCGTGAGTGAGCTACAAGCTATGCGCGTCGCTTTCGGGGAGGCACTGGCCGATCTAGGCCGCCGCAACTCCCAAATCGTGGCCCTGGATGCCGATCTGGCCCCGGCCACAAAATTCTCCTTCTTCGCGGACGAGTTCCCCGACCGCTTCTTCCAGGTCGGTGTAGCCGAGCAGAATATGGCTGGCATCGCCGCTGGCCTGGCAGCCGTGGGGTTCATCCCTTTTATCAGCACCTTTGCCTGCTTTGCCAGTTGCCGGATTGCGGACCAGGTCCGCACAAGCATCGCTCAGCCCGGCCTGAACGTCAAAATCATCGGTTCATATTCTGGGCTTCTGACCGGCAAGACGGGCAAAACACACCAGGCGATCGAGGACATCGCTCTGTACCGGGCGATGCCCAATATCACGATCGTCGCCCCAGCCGACGCGGTGGAGGCAAAGGCAGCCACCCACGCGATCGCCGCGTACCCCACGCCGGTCTACCTGCGCCTGACGCGAGACCCAGCGCCGGTGATCTTTGCCGAGTCCTCGTTCGAGATCGGGAAAGCATACCTGCTGCGAGAGGGAAACGCCATCAGTTTGATCAGCACCGGCAGCATGACCCCCACCGCACTGGTGGCGGCCGACCTGCTCGCCCAGGACGGGTTGGAGGCCACGGTGTTGCACGTGCCGACCATCAAGCCGCTGGATGTGGCGGCCGTCGTCGCGGCGGCACGGGCCAGTGGTATGGTGGTCACTCTGGAAGAACACAACATCTACGCGGGGTTCGGGGCGGCCGTCACCGAGGCGTTGAGCGCAGAATACCCAACCCCCACCTTTCGCATCGGAGTACAAGACACCTTTGCCGAATCGGCCCCCAATGAGTCGCTTTTGGAAAAGTACGGCCTGACGCCTCGCCATGTGGCCCAAGCGGCCCGCCAGTGGATCGCGCGATGGGGACAGGACGAGCGATGCGGATGATGAAGGCTCTGCTGTGGGATGGCCGACCTTACCCAGACGGCCTACAATGGACGTCTGCGCCACGTCCCGAGGCTCAGCCAGGGTGGGTGGTGATCGAGAATCGCGTCACGGGTATCTGCGGCTCCGACCTCCACTACCTTTCCGGGGCTATGAGACAGCAGGTGCCTGATGCCAACCTTCCCGCTATCCTGGGGCATGAGAACGCCGGTCTCGTCGTGGAGGTCGGCGCGGGCGTGACGGGTATCTCCATCGGCGACAGGGTGGCGGCTGAGCCGCTCCACCCATGCCAGGCGCAAGGTCTGCCGCCGTGCCCCGCGTGCCAGTCGGGGCAGTACCACCTATGCGCCAACCTCGGCCATGTGGGCATCCCCGCCCGGCTGCGGCTTCCAGGCGGCTTTGGGCAATACTCGACCTACCATCACTCTACCATATTTCCCCTTCCAGATGGGGTCTCCTTTGAGGAGAGCGCCATTCTGGACGTGCTGGCTTGCTGCGTCCACGCCCTCCACATCGGCCAGCCGGCCCCAGGCGACGCAGTCGTGGTGCTGGGTTGTGGAGCCATCGGGCTTGATATGCTCCAGTGCCTGCATGCGGCCGGCGTGAGGGACATCATCTGCGTGGCCCGCTATCCCTTTCAGGCCGCGGCCGCCCGGAACCTTGGCGCTGCAGAGACCATCTGCCTGGACGATACTCCGGACGCTGTGGCTGCCGTCAACAACATCGCCCGCAGTGTCGACCAGGTCTATGAGTGCGTAGGAGGAAACGCCGATACGGTCCAACAGGCCATTGACATTTGCAGGCCGGGCGGGACGGTCATCATGTTGGGTTTTTTCAGCGGAGTGCGGCCGGTCAATCTCTCAACAGTCTTTCTCAAGGAGCTACGCATTCTAGCCGCCGACGGTTATTCCACCTGGGGCTCGCACCGCGAGTTCGGGATAGCATTGAGAATGCTGAACACCCATCAGGTGGACCACCTGGGCCTCATCACCCACCGCTTCACCCGCTCCGAGTGGCGCGCCGGTTTCGACGCAGCATTTAACAAGCGCGATCACAAAAGCATCAAGGTCGTGCTGGAGGCGAGTTAGAGAACAGCACAGTTGCCAAAAGACAGCCGGACAGGACAAACCCAAAGCCGCTGCCCGGAGACAAACTTTTCCGACAGAACGGAGGATACAGCAGATGAAAACAGATACCTGGAAAAACCGGCATTGGATCACGACGCTCGACTATACGCGCGAAGAGTTGGAAACCATACTCTCCGTGGCGGAAGAGTTGAAACAATCCTTTCTGCTGGGCAAGCCCCACGACCTGTTATTCCGCAAAACCTTGTTCATGATCTTTTACAACGCCAGCCTTCGCACGCGCAACAGCTTTGAGGCCGGCATGACGCAACTGGGTGGGCATGCCCACTTTCTCGACCAGGCCAAGATCTATTCGCCAGCCCTCTCTGGTCAGCAGGAAGCGCGGCACAGTGAGGAGATCGCCGACACCGCCCGCACCCTTGACCGGATGGGACACGGCATCTCGATCCGCTGCTTCGGGGATGCGGTAGGCTGGCAGTGGGGGATGGGCCACCGGGTAGTGAAAGAGTTCGCCCGCTGGTCAAGTGTGCCGATTATCAATATGGAGGATGACTGGTACCACCCCTGCCAGGCGATGGCCGATATCATGACCGTCCGCGAAAAGCTCGGCGATCTGAGCGGTCGCAAGCTGGTGATGAGCTGGGCTTATGCCCCAGATACCAAGAAGCCGCTCAGCGTTGCCCACAGCATGTTGGCGGTCGCCTCCCAGTTCGGCATGGAGCTTGTGCTGGCCCACCCCGAGGGGTACGACCTCCACCCCGAGGTGTTGCAAAAGGTCCAGGCCAATGTGGACCACTATGGCGGCTCGTTCAGGATCAGCCACGATATGGACGAGGCCTACCGGGGCGCGGACGTGATCTATGCCAAGTCCTGGACCGCCAGGCAGTTCTGGCCTCCCATAACCGACAAGCTGGAGGAAGCCGCGCTCGACGCTCTGGCCGAGGCAAACAAGGACTGGATCTGCGACAGCCGCCGGATGGGGCTGGCAAAAAAGACGGCTATCTATATGCATTGCCTGCCATGCAACCGCGACTTTGAGGTCACCCGCGACGTGATCGACGGGGCGCAATCCGTCGTTTTCGACCAAGCCGAGAACCGCCTGCACGCGCAGAAGGCGATCATGAGCTTGCTGATGGGATAGAGACGACCCAAGTGAAAGAGGAAACCTGTGATCGATCTGATGATTCGTGGTGGACGACTGGTGACGCCGGAGGGCGTGTTCCTGGGCAATGTCGCCGTTGATGGTGAGCAGATCGTCGCTGTAGGCCAGTTCGATTTTCCAGCGCGACGTACTATCGACGCCTCAGGTAGTCTGGTGCTGCCTGGCCTGGTGGACGCGCACGTGCATATGCAATGCAACGCTTGGGGCGCTGTGAGCCCCAATGACTTTTACCGCGGCACGGTAGCGGGTGCCCTGGGCGGGGTCACCACTATCGTGGACTTTGCCACTCAGGTGCGCGGTCGCCCGATGATGGAAGCTGTGGAAGCACTGCGCGCCCAGGCGGACGGCAACACCGTCATTGACTATAGCATGCACCTCTCCATCACCGACGCCAGCCCGGCTACACTGCAAGAGATCAAGCGGATCGTGGCGTACGGTATCCCTACCTTCAAGATGTTTACTACCTACAGAGCGCACAACATCATGGTGGAGGACGACGAGATACTGGCGATATGCCAACGCGTCCACGAATGTGGCGGGCTGCCCGGCGCCCATGCCGAAAACGCCTCCATCTCGGAGCGCAATTACGAGCGGTTCGAGGCCGCGGGCTTGCGCGCGCCGTCGTATCACGCCCTCGCCAAGCCGGACTATGTCGAGGCGGAGGCGCTGAGTCGGATGTTACTTCTGGCCCGCGCGGCCGGGTCGCGTCTCTACGTCTACCACCTGACCACGGCGTGGGGTGTGGAGCTGGTGCGTCATGCCCGGCAGGCCGGGCAGCCAGTCCTGGCCGAGACCTGCCCCCACTACCTGACATTGACGCGGGCGCTGCTCGATCGACCAGACGGCGTGAACTGGATCTGCAGCCCGCCGCTGAGAGATAACACCGACCTGGAGGCTCTCTGGGCAGCACTGCTTGATGGCACCGTGGCCGTGATCAGCACCGATGAGGCCGGCTTCAACGCGGCCGACAAGCGGCGAGCCGCTGCTGCCGGTCCCCTGGACCAGATTCCCAATGGCCTCCCTGGCATCGAGATGCGTCTGCCCGTGATTTTCACGCAGGGCGTCGAGAGCGGACGCCTGTCGCTGGAACGGTTCGTTGCTCTGAACTGTGCGAACCCGGCTCGCATTTGCGGTCTCTATCCCCGCAAGGGGACCATCGCACCGGGCAGCGATGCCGACCTGATAGTCGTGGACCCCAAGAAGCGCGTGAGACTGAGCGCACAAACACAGCATATGCCGACCGACTGGTGCGCCTACGAGGGAATGGACGTGACCGGCTACCCAGCCTACACCATCGCCCGCGGGCAGGTGATCGTGGACCAGTACCGCTTCTGTGGCGAGCGCGGACGCGGCGCGTTCGTGCCGGGCCGCCTCGACGAGCGGCTGCTCGAGCAGGTATAGGCCGCTGTGATCTCTGCAAGTAAAGGAGGCAAAATGGTCCCCCCAAAGAGCGCCGCCAACGATTCATACCGGGTCGGTTGCCCCAAACAGAACGCAGCGCGCTCTAGCACCCCGCAAGGCCACTCTGCCTTGCCAACCACATCGTTCAGCAACCCCCAGTGGAGATAGCAAGAGGAATGACAGTGGACAAGTGGCAGATCTTGCGGCTCAACCTCGATAGCGGCAACGTGCGCTCGGAGCGAGTGCCCGAACGCTGGCAAAGGCTCGGCGGACGCGCGCTCACATCGGCTGTGGTCGCCGAGTTGGTGCCTCCTCAATGTGACCCCCTGGGGGAAAGCAATGTGCTGGTCCTGGCGACGGGCCTTCTGGCTGGAAGCGGGGCCTCTAGCTCCACTCGTCTGTCGCTGGGGGCAAAGAGTCCCCTGACTGGAGGCATAAAGGAGAGCAACGTCGGAGGCCAGGCAGGATATGCACTCACCAGGTTGGGAGTCCGCTGTCTGATCATCGAAGGCAGCATGCCCGCTGGGTGGTGCGTTGTGCGCCTCGGCCCCAACGGGATCGCCCTGAATGACGCGCAGGACCTGATAGGTCTGGATGTGTACCAGACAGTGGCCGAACTGCGCCACCGCCACGGCCCTGGGGCAGCCGTACTGGCTATTGGGCCCGCCGGCGAGATAGGGTTGTCCGCAGCCAACATCGGCGTCAGCGACGTGGACGGCATTCCGGCGCGTCACGCCGGACGGGGTGGGCTTGGCGCTGTGATGGGAGGGAAGCGGGTCAAAGCCATCGTCATCGACCCTTCGGATAGCAAGCCCCCACAGCCAGCCAATAAGAAAGGACTGTCCGCAGCCGTCAGGCGCTTTGCCCAAGCGCTGTGGAGCCATCCCGTCACCGGCGAATCGCTGCCCACGTTTGGCACCTCGGGGCTGATCAACGCCATCAATGCCCGTGGCGGCCTCCCCACGCGCAACTTTCGTTCCGGAAGCTTTGAGAACGCCGCGCAGATAAGCGGCGCGGCGCTGCACGACCTCATCCTCAGGCGCGGAGGAAAACCGACTCACCGTTGTATGCCTGGCTGCGTCGTTCGCTGCTCCAACGTCCTGCCGGATGAGGGAGGCGAGGAGCTAACCCGCGGGCTGGAATACGAGAGCATCGCCTTGCTAGGGGCAAACTGCGGGATCGGCGACCTGGATATCATCGCCAAGCTCAACCGGCGCTGCGATGAGCTGGGGTTGGATACGATCGAGATCGGCGTCGCGCTGGGCGTAGCGATGGAAGCTGGAATAGCGGACTTTGGCGATGCGGAGGCGGCCGCTGCTCTGCTGGAGGAAATCGGCGTCGGGACGCCACTGGGTAGGACACTGGGCCACGGAGCCGCCGCCGTTGGACGTATGTTCAGACACCCTCGGGTCCCGGTGGTCCGAGGACAGGCGATGGCTGCCTATGACCCACGGGCCCTCAAGGGAACGGGGGTCACTTTTGCCACTTCGCCTATGGGGGCAGATCACACCGCCGGCAACGCACTCCCCGGCAGCACCCTTCCCGACGGCACGGAGCCAGACCCGTGCCAGGCCGAGGGACAGGTGATGCTCTCAAGGTACTTGCAGCACCTGGCAGCCGTCTTTGACCTGCTGGGCTTGTGCTGGTTCACTCGCGGCCCGATTCTGGGCGACCATTCTCTTGTGACGGACCTCTTGGAGGCCCAGCATGGGGGGCGCTGGTCATTCGAGGAACTCTTTGACCTGGCGCAGCAAACCCTCGACACTGAAATAGCGTTCAATAGAGACGCCGGCGTGACAGCAGTAAATGACCTGCCCCGCTTCTTCCGTACAGAACCACTCCCTCCGGGTAACTATACCTTTGACGTACCGGTCGAGGAGCTTGCCTCGACGTTGGCAGGCTCCGAGAGCCAGGCTTCATAGAGAGGTTGGCACATATGACTAGAACTGCTTGGTCGCTGCAGACTGAATTCGGCGGGCTGACACTGAAAAACCCCTTCCTCCTCGCCTCCGGCCCCCCCACACGGGATGCGGGGATGCTGGATCGAGCCTTTGCTGCTGGATGGGCCGGCGCTGTGGTCAAGACTATTCCTTCAGAGGGGTTGATGCAGCGGGGCCTGACAGAGGAACCGCGCCCGCTTCTGACTCCGTATGTGGTCAAAAAGCGCAAAATCGGGATGGGGAACCTCTCCATTACGGGGGAATGGCGCATAGAAGAATGGGCCGAGGCACTCCCAGAGTTGACAGCGCAGTACCCCGACCGTGTCGTACTGGGGAGCATCGGCGCAGAATTGATCCAAGACGACTGGCAGATAATGGCGAGCCAGATCGCCGCTGCCGGTTTTGACGGCATCGAGCTGGACCTCTCGTGTACACACGCCAAGCTGGGACGTCATACTCCTCTGATCGTGGGAGAGGACCCAGAGTTGGTGGCGATGGTGGTGGGATGGGTAACGGACGCGGTAGACATCCCGGTGATTCCCAAGCTCCCCGCCACGGTGCGGGACTGGCATGGGGTGCTCCAGGCATGCCAAGAGTCCGGTGCGGCCGGCGTGGCTTCGATCAACACCCTTTCCGCGCTGATGGGGGTGGACCTGGAGAGTATGGAACCACAGCCCAGCCTGCACGGGGTCAGCACATACTGCGGGTACTCTGGACCAGGGATCAAACCCATCGCGCTTCGCGTCGTCTCGCAGATCGACAAGGTCGGGTTGCTGCCCGTCTCGGGCGTGGGGGGAATCAGCACCTGGCAAGACGCGGCCGAGTTCTTGCTGCTCGGCGCTCGCTGTGTGCAGGTCTGCACAGCAGTGATGTGGTCGGGTTACGGGATCGTCAGGGCGATGATCGCCGGATTGACCAGCTACTTGGAGCAGAAGGAAGTGAGCTCCCTCGACAAGTTGATCGGTGAGGCCAACAAAAGGGTCATCGACAGCGTGTTCGACATAGAACCCGACCACGACCTCGTCGCGACAGTGACCGCAAAATGCATCGACTGCGGCCGTTGTGTCACATCTTGTTGGGACGGCGGCCATCAAGCCATCATCACACTGGAGGGCAAGCATCCCATCGTCAATGAAGAGATGTGCGCTGGTTGCGGATTGTGCCTCCAGGTCTGCCCGGTGGGGGCGATCGAGCTGGGGCCACGCCGCCCGCCCGACAGCCCGTGATTTGACCTCTTTCACCAGCGCCCCCGCAGTTCGGCACAGAGAGAGATAGAAAGAACTTGTGCAGATGGATCAATTCATAAAAGCAGCAATAGAAGAAGCGTTAAAGAGCAAGGAGGAAGGCGGAATCCCGATCGGTGCCGTGCTCGTCCGAGATGGCAAGATCATCGGTCGGGGGCACAACAAGCGCGTCCAAGAGAACAGCCCAATTCTCCACGCCGAGATCGACTGCCTGCGGGACGCCGGACGCATCGGGAGCTACCGTGGCACGACGCTGTACTCCACCCTGATGCCCTGCTACCTCTGCGCAGGAGCGGTGGTCCAGTTCGGGATAGAGCAAGTGGTGGCTGGCGAAGCCGAGACGGGGGTCGGAGCAAAAGAGTTCCTCATAGCCCACGGCGTGAAAGTGGTGGACTTGGATTTGGCCGAGTGCAAACAGCTCATGCAGGATTTTATCGCCGCGAACCAACGGCTCTGGGCGGAGGACTGCGGCGCGCTCTGAGCCAGACCAGGAAGTGACAAGCCCGCCCCCTGGCAGCCCGCGAGAGGCAAAAGATGGATCAAGTGAAACAGAACCAACCTCTGTCCGGTATCAGAATCATAGACCTATCGCGGGTCCTGGCAGGTCCGTACTGTACCATGATGCTGGGTGACTTGGGGGCCGAGGTGATCAAGATAGAACGGCCCGGCACAGGGGACGATACCCGTCATTGGGGACCGCCGTTCGCCGGCGGCGAGAGCGCATACTATATGTGCACCAACCGTAACAAACGGAGTGTGACTCTCAACCTCAAGAGCGAGCGCGGGCGAGAGATCCTCCGTGACCTAATCGGCTGGGGCGATGTCATCGTCGAGAATTTTCGTGCTGGTACGATGGAAAAATGGGGGCTGGGTTATGAGACTCTGCAAGAGATCTATCCCCGGCTGGTCTATTGCACCATCTCGGGCTATGGCCCGGACGGCCCGTACCGCGATCGACCCGGCTATGACTTTGTCATCCAGGCCGAAGGCGGCATCATGAGCATCACAGGGCCGACGGAGGGGCCGCCGTACAAGGTGGGCGTGGCTATCGTGGATATCACGGCAGCGCTTTTCGCCGCTACAGCCATCCTGGCCTCGCTGCGCGAACGGGACCGCTCAGGACACGGGCAACGCATCGACATCTCCCTCTTGGAATGTGAGGTGGCCTGGCTGGCAAACGTCGCCAGCAACTACCTTGTCTCTGGAGAGCGTCCGGCGCGGTATGGGAATGCCCATCCCAACATCGTGCCCTACGAGGTGTTTGAGACCAAAGACGGGCATGTCGCTCTCGGAATCGGCAATGACCGCCAGTATCACGCCTTCTGTCACGCCGCCGGCTGCCCGGACCTGGGCGATGACCAGCGGTTCACGACGAACGCCAAGCGGGTCAGAAATCGCCATCTCCTGATCCCTCTGTTGCAAAATATCTTTGCTAGAAGGAGCTCTCAGGAATGGCTTGACCTGTTCCTCGAAGCCGATATACCGGGAGGCCCCATCAACGACATCGAGCAAGTCTTCGAGCACCCCCAACTGCAAGCACGACAGGTAGTGGTCCAGGTTCCCCACCCGACGGCTGGCGCTATCAAGCTTGTGCGTTCGCCAATGAGCCTTTCGCGCACGCCCACGCGCATCAGGGAGCACCCCCCTCTCCTGGGAGAACACACCGAGCAGGTGCTGAACGACCTGCTCGGTTATGATAGCGATGAGATAGCAGCCCTGCGCCGGCAGGGCGTGATCTAGCCAGGCAGTCCCCCTACCCCTCCTCTTGCCACCAGTCCGGGTCGTAGGCCGGTAGTTCACAGCGGAGGGGCTTGTCCCTTCGCTTGCCCAGAGCGTAGCTGGCCTGGATGAGCTGGTGGATCTGACTGCTCCCCTCGTAGATACAAGCGCCTTTGGCGTTGCGCAGATACCGCTCCACGTCGTACTCGTCGGAGTAACCATAAGCGCCGTGGACCTGAACCGCGTTGGCAGCGGCT
>JAOZPF010000001.1 GCA_029932895.1 Anaerolineae bacterium
AGGCAAAGGTGTCCATCGTGTCGGTCTCGCGGGTGGCGGGGCCGCCGCACTTGGGGCAGGTGGTATGCAGGAAGCCCTCGTGGTACTTGAGCGGGCTCTCGCCGGTGGGCAGGAACTCGGCATCCTCCGGCAGGAGCACCGGCAGGTCCTCGTAGGGCACGGGCACGATGCCGCAGCGGTCGCAATAGACCATGGGGATGGGTGCGCCCCAGTATCGCTGGCGGCTGATCAGCCAGTCCCGCAGTTTGTAGTTGATGGCGAACTCGCCGATCCCCTGTTCCTCCAGCCATGCGGTCACCCGTTGTACCGCCACATCGCCCGGCGTGCCGCTGAAGGGGCCGGAGTTGACCATGTTCCCTGGGCCGGTGTAGGCTTCCTCCAGCTCTCCACCGTCCCAATCGGGCGGCTCGATGACGACCCGGATAGGGAGGACGTGTTTCATGGCAAATTCAAAGTCCCGCTCGTCGTGGGCTGGGACGGCCATGATCGCGCCTGTGCCGTAGCCCATCATCACATAGTCGGCGATCCAGATGGGGATGCGCTCATTGTTGACCGGATTGATCGCGTAGGAGCCGGTAAAGACGCCAGTTTTTTCTTTCTCTGTGGACATGCGCTCGATCTCGCTCTGGCGGGCGGCCTGGTACTTGTAAGTCTCGACCGCTCGGCGGTGCTCGGGCGTCGTCAGTTTGTCCACCAGCGGGTGCTCTGGGGCCAGCACCATGAAGGTGGCTCCCCACAACGTGTCTGGTCGAGTGGTAAAGATGATGAAAGAGTCGCCTGTCTCGGTGTGGAAAGTGACGTTAGCCCCCTCGCTGCGGCCGATCCAGTTGGTCTGCATAGTCACCACCCGTTCGGGCCAGTCGATGTGGGAAAAGTCGAGCAACTCCTCGGCGTAGTCGGTGATGCGCCAGAACCATTGCTCCAGTTCCTTCTTGACCACCGGCGTGCCGCAGCGCTCGCAGTGGCGGTCCTCTCCCCACACCTGCTCTCGGGCCAGGGTGGTGTTGCACTGGGGGCAGAAATCGACCGGTGATTTTTTGCGGTAGGCCAGCCCCATGTCGTACAGCTTGAGGAAGAACCATTGGGTCCAGCGGTAGTAGCCGGGCAGGCAGGAGATGGCCTCCCGCTCCCAGTCGAACATGGCGCCCATGCTCTTGAGTTGGCGGCGCATGTTCTTGATGTTGGACAAGGTCCACTCGTGGGGGTGAATGCCACGCTGGATGGCGGCGTTCTCTGCGGGGAGGCCAAAGGCGTCAAAGCCGATGGGAAAGAGGACGTTGTAGCCACGCATCCGCATATAGCGGGCACGGACGTCGCTGGGCGTCATGGCGTACCAGTGTCCGATGTGCAGGTTGCCGCTGGGGTAGGGGAGCATGGTCAGGGCATAGTGCTTGTGCCGCTGGGGGTCGATGACGGAACGGTACAAGCCGTCCTGGGCCCAGCGTTCCTGCCACTTGGGTTCGATCTGTCTGGGTACATATGGGTCGGCCATTTTCTCTTCTCCTCGCTGATGATTTTCGTGCCAGCGCATGCACCTACAAAAAAGCCCCTTCGTCTCAGGGACGAAGGGGCGCTCCGCGGTACCACCCTGACTTGGAGGACGGCCCTGCCTGGCAGGGCGTCTCCCGCTTTCGGCCTGATAACGGAGGCTAACCGTCGCCGCTTACTGACCGTTTCACCGGCGCAACTCCCAGGCGAGTTCGGCCTTGGTGAGGGCGCTCCCCCGGGGCGCCATCTGCCGGGCTTTCACCTGGTTTTTCCCGGCTCGCTGAGGGGATGACCTACTACTCCTGTTCGCAGTGTTTCTCAATGTGATTGTTGGCTCACATTCTACCGCAGATTGGCGTAATGGTCAAGGGGGGCGAGGTCGAGGTCCTCCAGCCAGCGGGCGATGGCATCACCGATCTCGGCCGGCCCGTGCTCCGTCACGTCGAACCAGCGGATGCGGGGGTCGCGGAGGCGGAACCAGTTGTACTGGCGGCGGATAAAGCGGTGGGTGGCCCGCTTGATCTCGGCGCTCACGTCGGCCAGCGTCGCTTGGCCCTCAAAGTAGGGGCGGAACTGGATGTAGCCCAGCCCAGACATTGCCGGTAGCTCCCACCCATACCCCGCCGCCACCAGCCCCCGCACCTCCTCCTCCAACCCCGCCGCCATCATCGTCTCCACCCGGTCGTCGGCGCGGGCGTAGAGGGCGGCTCGCTCCATCGTGAGGCCCACCTGCAGGACGTGGTAGGGCGGGGGAGTGCGAGTGCGCTGGGCGGAAAAGGGCCGGCCGGTGAGCAGGCAGACCTCCATGGCGCGGACGACGCGGCGGATGTTGCGGGGGTCGATCCGCGCCGCTGCCTCTGGATCGAGGGCCGCCAGGCGGGCGTGGAGGGCCTGGGGCCCTTCTTGTTGCGCCTGCGTCTCCAGCCGGGCCCGCAGGGCGGGGTCCGGTGGGACGGCGGGAGGAGCCCAGCCCTCGACCACGGCGCGGACGTACTGACCGGTCCCGCCCACTAGCAGTGGCAGTCGCCCGCGACTGTGTATGGCAGCGATGGCCTGTTGTGCCAGTTGCTTGAACTGGGCCAGTCCCACCGTCTCGTCGGGGGCGGCGATGTCGATGAGGTGATGCGGGACGCGGGCTCGCTCCTGCGTCGTGGGTTTGGCTGTGCCGATGTCCATCCCCCGGTAAAAGAGGCGGGAGTCGGCCGAGACCACCTCTCCCCCAAACCGCTCGGCCAAGGCGAGGGAGAAGACAGTCTTGCCCACCGCCGTCGGGCCGACGATGACCAGCAGGGGATGTGACTTTGTCATAGCCATCTCTTCTCAAGGCGCGGTGCCGTTTCAGCGTTCGACCGCGCTCTCCAGTACCTCCACTCGCAACAGTCTCCCGGCCCGGTCCATCTCCACTGCCACCAGGTCCAGCCGCCAGGCCACATCGTCTATTTCGTGCGCGGCGAGGTAGCATTCGGCCACAGCGACCATTCGCGCTTGCTTGGCGGGGGTGAGAGATTCCTCCGGCGTGCCAAAGTCGCGGCCACGGCGGGTGCGGACCTCCACAAAGACCCACGCGCCGTCGTGGCGGGCGACGATGTCCACCTCGCCGGCCTGGCAGCGCCAATTCCGCGCGACGATCTCGTAGCCGCGGCGGGCCAGCTCACGGGCGGCCAGTTCCTCACCCTGACGGCCCAGTCCCACGCGATTGCGGTTCACCGTTTCCTCCGGCGTCGTTCCTCCACCAGTCGCTCGTAGTGGGCCAGAAGCTGGGCGGAGGTGCGGCGGATGTCGAACCGGGCCCGAATCCGTCGTGCTCCCACGGCCAGCCGGGCTCGCAGTTCGGCATCTGTCGCCAGGCGTGTCATCCGATCGGCGAAGGCGTCCACATCCCTGGGGCTCAACAGGCCGTTTTTCTCTTCCTCAATGGTATCTTCGATGCCTGGAGATAGGATGCCCAGGGTTGGCAGGCCTGCCGCGAGTGCCTCAAGCAGGGCCAGCGGGTGCACTTCGGAGACGGAGGCGGTGACAAAAAAGTCCGCCATCACCAGCCAATTGGGAACCTGCTCATACGGCACAGCTCCTACCAGGTGGACTCGCTGAGCCAGGCCGGTCCAGGAGATCAGCTCCCGAATGTGTTCACTCTGTGGACCATCGCCGATGATGGCGAGGTGGAGGTCAGGGGCCTTTGTGGCGGCCCGGCTGAAAGCGCGCAGGAGAAAGACCACGTTCTTCTCTGCCGCCACTCTTCCCACAAAGACAGCCACGCAGGCTTCCTCTGGTAGCCCTAGAGCAGCTTTGGTGAGGGGGGCGGTGGGGTTGGCGATGCGTTTCACTTCCACCCCGTTGGGTATGACCTCGATGGGAGTGTTGACCCCCATCACTTTCAGCCGCTTGGCGATGTGGCGGCATGGGGCCACGACCAAGTCGCACTGGTTGGCGAAACGGGGCAGATAGGTTTCGAGCACGTTCTCGGAGAGAGGGGCGGGCACAAAGGGGAGGTAGTAGCGAGCATAGAGGTCATACCTAGTGTGGTTGGTAAAGACAATGGGAACATTGACCTTGCGAGAGATGCGGAGTGCCTGGCGGCCGGCCAGGAAGGGGTGGTGGACGTGAAGGACGTCCATCTGCTCAGCCAGTCGTCGGGCCCGAGGGGAATAACGGAAGCTCAGGTTGTAGCCGGTATCCGAGAGGGGGACCGCCGGGGAGCGAATGACGTTGGGTTCGAGGTCCTGGTATTCCTCGTGACCGATGGTAAAGACATAGACCTCATGCCCCCACGATTCCAGGGTCTTTTTGTGGAGAGCGATAAAGTTGGTCACGCCGTTGATGACCGGCTTGTAGCAGTCGGTCAGTTGTCCAATACGCAAGAGCTACCCCCTAGCGGTCGAAATAGATCGACTTGCCGGTGGCGGAGAGGGGGATGGCCATCACGATGTCGGCGTCGATCAGGCCCAGCTCCCGTGCTACGACCGCCGCGCGGTACATGACGCGGTTGTCCACGTTGAGCATCCCGGCGGTCTTGACCGCCGAGCCGATAGCGATGCCCAGATCTATGAGCCGGATCGCGCACTGCGGGCCGCGGAACTCGCCATCCACTGTGTTGAGCTCGACGCAGGTCTCACTGCCACAGGCAGCGCAGTCCAGCCCCAGCACGTCGGCGTCCTTCAGGCCGATAAGCACCATCGCCTCCGAGTCGAGCACGTTCTGTCCGTCGCGGTCAAAGTTGCCCTTGCCGCTGCGTTCGCCGTAGGCGAACATCGCCTCGCCGAGACGGTGCAACTCTTGCCCCTCTATGATCTTGACCACGACAAAATCGCGCCCCGCCGCCTTGGGCGCGGTGCGGGCAGAGATCTCCATCAGTTCGGCCACTGTCCGCAGGTTCATGCTTCCTCCTTTATGGTGTAGTCGTAGGTGATCTCGGCCGCAGCCTCGAGGGTGGTTCCTACAGAGCAGTACTTGTTCTTGGAAAGCTCGATGGCGTCCTGCACCGCCTTCTCGCTCAACCCCCGCCCGCGCAGCCGGTAGGAGAGGTGGATGTGGCGGTAGGTCCAGGGTGGGTCCGGTTCCTGTTCCCCGGTGACAGAGACCTCCAGCCCGGTGAGCTGTTGCCGTTTCTTGGTCAGGATGTTGACCACGTCGTAGGCGGTACAGCCGCCCAGTGCCACCAGCAACAACTGAGTGGGGCTCATCCCGGTGCCGTTCTCCCTGTTCTGGCTTGACATCACCACCGAGTGTTTGGTGGCGTCGGTTCCCACAAATTGGAGTTTTTCCAGCCATTTCACGTGTACTGTAGCCATAGAGCCCTCCTTCAGGTGTTGCGTATTACATATTGCGTAGTAACCGTTGTAGCTGTCGCGCTGTCCCCACCGCTTGCCCCTGCCAGTGGTTGTTCATATAGACGAGAGTGAGAGAGGCCGCTTCATCCAATTGGTGGATCTTGGGCACCCACTCTGCCAATTCCTCGTCGGTGTAGCTATAGTTGTACCGTTCCCAGGCCTCGTCGTGTTGCCACCACTTGGCGGCGTTGCGGCCGTGGAAACGGACATAGGCGATGGGGCCGGTCGCTATGGCTAGCGGGGGGACCAATCCCTTGAGTCGGGGCTGGTCGACGCAGCAAAAGCCCAGCCCCAACTCGCGCAGCATATCAAAGGTTCGCTCCGTGATCCAGTCCGTCCCACGGAACTCGACCACCAGTGGCAGATCGCCGAACCCGTCCCGCAGGCGGCGCAGGTAGGCGCGGTTCTCCTCGTTGGCGTGGAAAGAGTGGGGGAACTGGGCGAGCACGCAGGCGAACTTGGCGCGCTCCCGGAGCGGGGCCAGGCTGTTGGTGAACTGGCGGATGAGCGGGTCCGGCTCCTCCCGTTCGTGGGTGATCCCCTTGTATGCCTTGAGGGCGAACAGGAACCCCTGCGGCACCTTGTCCGCCATCCGCTCCAGGGTGCGCGGATTGGGGATGCGGTAATAGGAAAAGTTGAGCTCACAGGTGGGGAACTCGGCCGCGTAAAAGCGGAGCCAGTCCGCCTTGGGCAGGTCCGGCGGGTAGACCGGGCCGACCCAGTCTTTATAACTGAAACCGCTGGTGCCGAGCAGAATGGTCAAAGGGTGGTTCTCCTACTCGCTGCCCGTCAGGCTGGCTTTGAAAGCCTCTTCCTGGTCCTCGGTGGTGAGGGCGATGATGACGTCATCCGCCTCCAGGCGCGTCTGACCACGGGGGATGAGGATGTGGTGGCCCCGGCGGAGGGAGGCGACGATGCACTTGGGTGGAATACACAACTCTTGCAGCGTCTTGCCGACCGCGCCGTCCCCATCCCGCAGCCGGATCTCCACCAGGCGGGTGCCGAGCTGGTGTTCCAGGCGGGCCCGTTCCGCCTGGGCCAACCGGCTCTGCTTGTCCATATAGGCGTGGGAGTAGGCGCGGATGATGTCGCCCCGGCGCAGCATCCCAATCACGCGCTTGGGATTGGCCCGGTCCACAACCGGGATACGGCCCACGTCCAGCGAGCCAAAGTGGCGCAGCGCGTCCTCCAATGTCTCATCAGGGAAAGCGGTCCGCACGCGCGTAGTACAGACATCGCGCACGTGCCCGCTCATCAGCCGTTCTGACCCCGCCCGTTCCAGGTCCGCTAGAGTGACCACGCCAAAGAGGTTCTTGTTCTCGTCCAGCACCACCAGGCCGTGGTGGTGGGTCTCGTTAAAGATGCGGGCCAACTCTCGCAGTGGCGTATCGGCGGTGACGGTGGCCATCTGGTCGATAGGCGTCATCGCCTCGGCCACCATGATGGCCTGCATCAGGTTGAGGTCTTTGCCGGCAAAGACGTCAATGCCACGTCGCTTGAGCTTGAGGGTGTAGATGCTCTCGCGGTCCAGCCACCGCGCGACAACGGCGCTGAGGACAGTAGCCAGCATCAGGGGCAGGATGATGCGATAGTCCTGGGTCATTTCAAAGAGGATGAGGATGGAGGTGATGGGGGCGCGGGCGGCGGCGGCAAAGACGGCCGACATACCCACCAGCGCGTAGGCGGCTGGCGTGGCGGTCCCTGCCGGCATCCAGCGGTGGACTATCAGCCCGAAGAGGCCGCCGAGCATCGAACCGACAAAGAGGGAGGGGGCAAAGACCCCGCCGGAGCCGCCGGAGCCGATGGTGGCCGAGGTAGCCAGGATTTTGAGCAGGATGAGGAGGGCGACAGCGCCGACCAGTAGCTGGTTGTGGAGGACGGCGGTGATAGCCCCGTACCCCACGCCGAACAACTGAGGAAACCAGAATCCGAGCAGTCCCATCAGCACGCCGCCCACCGCTGGTTTGAGGTACTCGGGAAAGTGCCAGGCATCGAACAGGTCCTCGAACCAGTAGAGGCAGCGGGTGAACCCCACGCCGACGAAAGCGGCGACGACGCCGAGGAGAGCGTAGACAGGCAGTTCCCAGGCGCTGACAGGAGCGTAGGGAGGGATGGGGAATGCCGGCACGTCGCCCAGAAAGATGCGCCCGATGACGCTAGAGGCGACGGAGGCGACCACGACCGTGGTGAACTGCATCAGGCCGAACTCGGCCAGAATGATCTCCAGAGCGAACATCACCCCGGCGATGGGGGCATTGAAGGTGGCTGCGATCCCCGCCGCTGCGCCGCAGGCGACCAGGTTCTTGGTTCGCTCGTCGGAGAGGTGGAGGAGGCGGCCAAAGGTGGAGCCGAGGGCGGAGCCGATCTGGACGATGGGTCCCTCCCGTCCGGCTGACCCGCCGCTGCCGATGCAGATGGAGGAGGCCAGGGATTTGACCACGACGACGATGGGGCGGATGTGACCGCCGTGCAGGACGACGGCCTCCATCACCTCCGGCACGCCGTGTCCCTTGGCCTCGCGGGCCAGGAAATAGATCATCGGCCCGACCAACAACCCGCCGAGGGCCGGGACGATGATGACATAATAAGGCCCCATAAAGGCCAGCCACTCCCCCAGTGTGTCAAAGTAGAAATGGTGAAAGGAGCCGATGAGCCAACGGAAGATGACCGCGCCGAACCCGCCTCCAATTCCGACCAGGAGAGCCAGCAGCACCATCACGGCGCTCTCCGAGGTCCAGAAGCGGTTGTAGGCAGTCGAGACGCGGTCCTGCAAGCGAGCTGCGTTGTGGGTCATAGTTCTCCTCTGTACCTCCACAAGTATGGCCAGCGGAGGGGGCGCGGACGGGACAGTTGCCTGCCCCGTCCGTCTCCGCCCGCTGCGTGCGGATCACTCAACCAGGTTGAAGTAGATGTCGGTGGGCTTAAATTTGGAGTTGCGCAGGAACCGCCCGCGCACTTTTTTGCCGATCCAGTGGGTGCCGGCCTCTGCGGGGTCTACCCCAAAGAGCCGTCCCAGGAACAGCGTGTCGCACTCGTCGAATTTGACCATTATCAGCACGTAGGGACATTGGGGCAGGAATTCTTCCGAGCCAAAGTGGCAGACGGTGAAGGCGTGGATGTGTCCCTCCGGCTCGATCTCGACCCACTCGGTCTCTTTGCCGCTGTACATATCGTGGCCGCGCGGGGTGGCGTAGGTGTAGCCGCTCTCTGGTTCGCGGGAGACGATAAAGCGCTTGTTGGCCAGCGCGGCGAAAAAGGGCGAGTCCTGCCCGTAGGAATAGTTGTATATGGCGGTGTAGGGCTGCTTGATCACGATGGGCGACATCTGTTTCAGCGCCGAGAGGTCGTCGCCGGTGGGGAAGGGGACGTTAAAGATGGTGGTTCCCTCCAGGTTCTCCTCGATCTGCTTGGGAAACTCTTTTTCTGACATCGCTCGCCTCCTACTCTTCCCGTTCCAGGATGCTGACAGTGACATAGGTACCGGTGCCGGCGTGGGAGTGGATGGCACCCCGATGGGCGTCTGGCACCTGAAGGGTGGGGTCACCAAAGTGCTTTTCGATGGTGTGTTGCAACTGCCAGATGGCAAAGACCGCCTGCATCAGGCCGGTCGCGCCGACAGGGTGACCGCAGGCGATCAGCCCGCCGGAGGGGTTGACCGGGCATACCGGTTCCTCTGGCAGGTCAAGCCCATAGTCGATGCCGGGCATGAACGCCTTGCCGCTGGCGGCAAATGCACCCCCCTCCCCATAGCGGCACAATCCCATGTCCTCATAGGTCTGGATCTCGGAAGAGGTGTAGGCATCGTGTAGCTCCACAAAGTCGATCTCGTGGAGCGGGTCGGTGATGCCGGCATTCTTGTACGCCTCTTTGCTGCCCATTCGCCCAGCGCGGAAGGAGTGAACGCCGGGGTAACGGAAGCCGTGGTCCCACAGCTCTTTGTAGTAGGCGCGGGAGTCGTCGTCCATCTCGTTGGGCAGGGCGTTGTAGCGGTAAAAGTCGTCGTAGGACTGGTGGGGCCGGTCGGCGAGGCGCATGGCATCGGTGCCGCGGCCGATGCCGCTGACGCGCACTTTGGGCAGCGAGCGTCCGGCCGCTTTCTCCAGCTTGGTCAGCCCGTCTTCGGAGCAGAGGACAGTGCAGGCCGCGCCGTCGCTCATCACGCAGATGTCGAGGCGGGTCAGCGGCCAGGCCACCATCGGCGCCGAGCGCACGTCCTCGATGGTCAGCCGCATCCGTTTCTGGGCATAGGGGTTGTGGTAGGCGTTGATGTGGTTCTTGACCGAGACGTGGGCCAGTTGCTCCGGTGTGGTGCCGAACTCGGCCATGTGGCGGCTGACCATCATGGCATAGTAACCGGAGTAGAAACCGCCCACCGGGTAGTCGAACGAGACGTCGGAGGCCAGGGCGATGAACTCGTTCCCCTTCCAGGTTTCGACATGGCTCATTTGCTCGAACCCGTAGCAGAGGACGACGTCGGCGTAGCCGGAGGCGACCGACTTCCAACCCTCCTGGAAGCAGATGCCGCCGGTAGCCCCGCCTCCTTCGACGCGGTGGGATGGCTTGGGCAGCATGCCGATATAGTCCTGGGCCATGATGGCGGCCATCAACTGGCGGGTGAAGTGGTCGGAAAAATACGAGGCCACTGTTGCATCTACCAGCTCCCAGAACTTGGGGTGCTCGATCCCCAGGTCGGCGATGGCGTAATCGTAGGCTTCCTTCACCAATGCCGGGAAGGTCTTGTCGGGCCGGGCCTTGGCGAACTTGGAGACCCCGCCCGAGACGGCATATACTGGACGCATAAAAGCACCTCCTTGATGGTTAGTTTGCTGGTCAGTTGGCTAGTTGGCTGATTGGCAGATTTGTCGGTATCACCTCCTTGTCGAGGAAGGCGTTGTCAAAGAACGTCACCACGCGCTGTTCCCACTCCTCTGGAGCCACGTCCAGGTACCCGCCGTGCCAGCAGCCAGGGACGATCCACAACTCTTTGGGCTCTCCCGCTCGCGCCAATTGCTCGCCGGGGTGCGCGTTTTCTGCTTCCAGCTCTCCGTAGATGAGGAGCAGTGGACGCGGGCTGATGCGGTCGATGACCGCGATGGGACTGATCTCGCGGGCGTCCACGCCGGTCTCGATTCGGAAGGCCAGCATGACGGTCCAATAGACCAGGTTTTCCCACGGGGAGTTGCGCTTTCCCTTGTTGCAGATGTCCGCTGCCAAGTCGTAAAATCCTCCCTCGGCGATCACGGCCTCGATGCGGTCGTCCTGCGCTGCGCCAAGCGTGGCGGTCACTCCGCCCAGGGAATAGCCCAGCACGCCCACGTGAGCCACCTCCGACCGTGCCCGCAACCACGTCACCATTTCCACCAGGTCGGCTGCTTCCTCGTAGCCCAGGGTGGACAGCCCCTCTGGGTGAGCGCAGGAGCGCGTCTCGGTCAAGAGCAGACCGTAGCCGTGGCGGGCCAGGATCGCCCCGGCCCGCAGCATCCCGTCCCGTCCCCCACCCAGGCCGGGCAGCAGGATGATCACAACGCCGTTCTGCGGCAGGACGTACCAGGCGCGGAGGGTCAGCCCATCATGGCCGTGGTAAGTTACGTCCTGCGCTCCTGTGATGCCCATGTCGCTGGGTGTGCTGCCCGTCTCCTGGCAGCCGGGATGGGTGAGGTTGTGGGCGTAGATGGCTCCGGACATCACGCCGGAGCCAACCAGCGTGCCCGCAACGCCCGCGGTCACGGCCACAAGCGCCAGCCTTGCCAGGCGCAACCAGTATGAACGGTCCCGCTGCACGAAGCTCATTTTACTCCAAAGAGGGGAAATCGAAAAGGGGCAGAGTGGGGCTGCGCCAGCGTCACGGGCCGGCGCAGCCCGGTTTTGCGTCGAGATGTGTGCGGTCGGAGGGCTACCCGAACCGCTCCCGTACAATTTCCTCCAGCGTCGGCTGGCCGATCACCTCCAGCTCGTACCGCACCCGGTCCATCGGGTGGCGGATGTCGATGACCCGCCGCAGGTCGATGGGCGTGGCTGCCAGGACCAGGTCGCAGTCGACGGCGTTGATCGTCTCCTCCAGGTCCTTTACCTGCGCCTCGCCATACCCCATTGCCGGTAGCAGCGTGCCGGTGTGGGGATACTTGGCAAAGGTGGCGGCGATGGAGCGGACGGCGTAAGGGCGCGGGTCGACCAGCTCGGCTGCGCCGAACCGCCGCGCGGCTACCACGCCAGCCCCGTAGGTCATCTCGCCGTGGGTCAGCGTCGGGCCGTCCTCGATCACCAGTACTCGCTTGCCCCGCACCGCCGCCGGATCCTCCACAAAGATGGGGGAGGCGGCATCCACTATGACGGCCTGTGGGTTGACGGAGCGGGTGTTGTCGCGCACCTCGGCCACTTTCTCATAGTCGGCGGTATCCACCTTGTTGATCACCACCACATCGGCGGCGCGCAGGTTGGCCTCGCCGGGGTGGTAGCGTAGCTCGTGCCCGGCCCGGTGCGGGTCCGCTACGGTGATGAACAGATCGGGCTTGTAGAACGGCAGATCGTTGTTCCCGCCGTCCCACACCACCACGTCGGCCTCCTCCTCCGCCTGGCGCAGGATCGCCTCATAGTCCACCCCAGCATAGACTACTACCCCGCGGTCGATGTGTGGCTCGTACTCCTCCCGCTCCTCAATGGTACACTTGTGCCGGTCTAGGTCGGCATAGGTGGCGAACCGCTGCACTGCCTGAGCGACCAGGTCGCCATAGGGCATCGGGTGGCGAACCACGACCACCTTTTTGCCCATTGCCTGCAACACGTCACACACGTGCCGCGTGGTCTGGCTCTTGCCACAGCCGGTGCGCACGGCGCAGACCGCCAGCACTGGCTTGGTGCTCTTGAGCATTGTCGAAGCGGCTCCCATCAGCCGAAAGTCCGCCCCGGCTACCAGGACCTGAGAGGCCTTGTGCATCACCACCTCGTGGGGGACGTCGGAGTAGGCAAAGATCACCTGGTTGACCTCATAGCGGCGGATCAGGTCGGATAATTCCTCCTCGGCATAGATGGGGATGCCCTGGGGGTATAATTTACCCGCCAGTTGCGGCGGGTAGCGGCGGCCCTCAATGTTGGGAATCTGGGTGGCAGTAAAAGCGACCACCTCGTAATCTTGGTTGTCGCGGAAGTAGACGTTAAAGTTATGAAAGTCGCGCCCGGCGGCGCCCATGATGATCACTCGGTTTTTCATTTTCCCTCCGTTTTCCGTGATTTCGGCGCACGTGCGGGGTGTGTGCCCGGTTCGTCTTGCTCGGCCGCGCGCGCCCGCGTGCGGCGGACGATCTCGTCCTTCACCGGCACCAGCGCCCCCAGCACGCCGTTGACAAAGCGGGAGCTGCTATCCGACCCGAACTGCTTGGCTAGTTCCACCGCCTCATTGATGACGACCTTGACAGGGGTCTCCTGGGTCACAGCGAATTCGTAGAGGGCCATGCGGAGGATGTTGCGGTCGATGTAGGCCATCTGCTCCAGTGGCCATTCGGGGGCGTATCGCTGGATGAACGGGTCCAGCAGATCCTGATATTGGAGGACGCCCAGGGTGAGGTGGCGGGCGAAATTGGCGGTCGCCTCCGATATCTCGTTCTCCTCCAGCCGTTGTTGGAGCACCAGCTCGGGAGGGTGGTGGGCGCAGTCGATCTCGTAGAGTGCCTGGATAGCGATGGTGCGAGCGCGGCGGCGAGCTTTCACAGCTTTACTCGGTGCGTTCCGTTTCCGGGGCGGGGACAATGTCCTCGATGGTGACGTTGACGGCCTCGACCTGTAAGCCGACCAGGTCCTCAATGGCTCGGGCGACCTCATCCTGAATCTGGTGGGCCAGCGCCAACATGCTCCGTCCCGCCTCGGCGACAATGTGCAGGTCCACCCGCACGTTGCCGTCTTGGACCGTGATCTGGAACCCGTCCTGAAGCCCCAATACTCGCTTCAGGCCGAGGGGTGGGGTCAAGCGAGCCACCCCCGGCACGGCCAACGCCGTGAGGCGCACGATGGTTCCCAGGGCATCGGGGGAGACCGTGATCATGCCGTATGATGGGACCTTTTCCATACCAATCCTTCCGCCCGTTATCTTTTAGCCGGACATTACCAATCCGCCGTCTACTGGCAGCACTGCGCCGGTGATAAAGGCGGCCTCGTCGGAGGCCAGGAATGCCACGGCGTAGGCGATCTCTTCCGGCCTGCCGGCTCGCCCAAGCGGCGTCGTCTCGATGGCCTTTTGGCGCAGCTCTTCTGGCAGGTCTGCTGTCAGGTCGGTGGGGACAAGGCCGGGGGCGACGACGTTGACGGTGATGCCACGCGCTCCCAGTTCCTTGGCCAAGCTCTTGGAAAAGCCAATGACGCCGGCTTTGGCCGCGCCATAGTTGGTCTGGCCGCCCTGCCCGGCGATGCCGACCACGGAGGAGATGTTGATGATGCGTCCATATCGCTGGCGCACCATCGTGCGCGCCGCTGACTTGCAGGTGTTGAACAGGCTCTTCAGGTCCACCCGGATGACCGTGTCCCAATCCTCTTCCTTCATCATCATTATGACCTGGTCGCGGGTGACGCCAGCGTTGTTGACCAGAATATCCAATCGCCCATAGGTGTCCAGCGCGGTCCGCACGAGTGCTTTGGCCTGGTCGAACTCGGCGACGTCTGCCTGTGCGACTATTGCCTCGCCGCCCGCGGCCTCGATGGCGGCGACGGTCTCGGCGGCGGCGGCATCGTTGCGGTTGTAGTTGACCACCACTTTGGCGCCCCGGCGGCCTAGTTCCTGGGCGATGGCCCGGCCGATGCCGCGCGAGCCGCCGGTCACGATGGCGACCTTTCCTTCTAGGGATTTGCTCATGCCGATTTACCCTCGTACGCTATGCAGTCCTGCCCAGCAATTGGGCAGTGGTCAGCCGTTCCACCGTCCGGTCGATGCGACGCAAAAGGCTGGTGAGCACGTTGCCCGGCCCAACCTCGATGAGGCGGGTGACGCCGTGGCTGGTGATCCAGCGGATCGAGTCGGTCCAGTGAACGGGGGAGGTGAGTTGCCGGGCCAGGGCCTGGCGGATCTGGTCGGGGTCGGTCAGTGGCGTGCCGGTGGTGTTGGAGACGAAGGGGACCTGCGGTGGGCGGAGGACGACACGCTCCAGAGCTTCCTTGAAGGCAGCGGCGGCCTCGGCCATCAGTGGGGAGTGGGCGGCGATGCTGACGGCCAGCCGCAGCACCCGTTTCGCTCCGCTCCTCTCCAGTGCTGCTATTCCCTCCTCCAGGCTGCTCTTGTCGCCCGAGATCACCACCTGGCCCGGGCAGTTGTCGTTGGCGATGCCCACGTACCCGCCGGTCACCTCGCAGGTTTGGGCGCAGACAGCCTCGACGGTGGAGCGGTCCAGGCCGATGACGGCGGCCATGCCGCCGGGCTGTCGCTTCCCGGCCTGGCTCATCAAGCGGCCGCGCTCGCGAACCAGGAGCAGTGCCTCTTCGAAAGACAGCGCCCCGGCCGCTACCAGGGCGCTGAATTCGCCCAGACTGTGTCCGGCCACAAAGGCGAGTTGTTCCAGATCCGTCCCCAGTGCTCGCAGCGCCGCGATGCTTGTCGTCAGGATGGCGGGCTGCGTGTTCGCTGTCTCGTTCAGTTCCTCCGCCGGCCCCTCGAAACAGAGACGAGAGAGGCCAAAGCCCAGGATCTGGTCTGCCTGGGCATAGACAGCGGCTGCGGCAGGGATGTGAGCGTATAGTTCTTTCCCCATCCCAACGTATTGGGACCCCTGCCCTGGGAATTGGAGTGCCAGAGGCTGGCTCATTTTCAAAATGCTACTTCTCTTCGATCTTGATGACCTCTCGACCCTGGTAGGTGCCACAGTTCGGACAGGCCCGATGTGGGAGCATAGGCTGCTTACACTGCGGGCATAGTACCAGTTGAGGAGGCCTCAAGGCGCTGTGGGCCCGGCGTCGCTTGCGCCGTCCGTTGGAAATCCTGCGCTTGGGAACGGCTCCCATATGATCCTCTCCTTCATTAGAATTCCCGCCGGGAGGGCGGGCGTGGCGGTATTATAGATGCAAGCGGGCAACCTGTCAAGGCTACTGGTTGGGCGGATTGCGCCACCGCTCTGGTACGGTATGGTGATTCTTTTTCTCCTCACCGGTTGACTTTTCCATCGCGTCCATTACAATACGGCCGCGGTGGAGACCCTGTGGGAGGTGTGCGGTGGACGATTTTCTGTTTCGGGATGACCTGGGGACTCTGGACCCAGCCATCGAACGGTTGATTGAGCTGGAGGCGGAGCGACAGGCGCGCAAGCTGATCATGATTCCCTCGGAGAGCAGCACCCCCCGCGCCGTCCGCCAGGCGCTGGGCTCTGTCTTTACCAACATCTATGCCGAGGGATACCCGCTGCCGGAAACACGTTGGATGGCGGAGGAGCAGCTCCTGGACTATGAGGCTCAGTTGGTCGCCCATCGGCGCTATGGCGACCTGCGTTACTATATGGGCGTGGAGTATGCCGACATCGCAGAGGCGCTGGCCAGACGGCGCTGCGCTGATGCTTTTGCCACAGATAATATCCCCGCCGACCGTATCTATGTCAACGTCCAGCCTCTATCTGGCGCTCCGGCCAACATCGCCGTCTACGAGGCGCTGCTCAAGCCGGGCGATACGATCCTGGGGATGGAGCTGACCCACGGCGGTCATCTCTCCCACGGTAGCCCGGCCAACGTCTCCGGTCAGCGGTACCATGCGGTCCATTACCGCGTCGATCCCCGCACCGAGCTGCTGGATTATGAGCAGATCGAGGAGATGGCGCTGGAGCATCGGCCCAAGATCATTGTCGCCGGCTATACCTCCTACCCCCGTCTGCCCAATTGGGCCAAGTTCCGCCGTATCGCCGACCGGGTGGGGGCCTATCTGTTGGCCGACATCGCCCACGTGGCGGGGATGGTCATCGCCGGAGCTTATCCCACCCCCCTCGGCCATGCCCACGTCATCACTTTTACCACTCACAAGACCCTGGCTGGCCCGCGGGGCGCCTGTATCCTCACCACCGATCCTCTCATTGCCCGCCGCGTCGACCACGCTGTCTTCCCCGGGCTGCAGGGTGGACCGCATGTCAACAAGTTCGTGGCGATGGCTGTCGCTTTCCGCTTGGCCCGCACCGAGTCCTTTCACGCTCTCCAGCACCAGATCGTCGCCAATGCCAAAGCGTTAGCCCAGGCACTCCAGGAAGAGGGGATGCGCATTCCCCACGGCGGCACCGACACACACCTGCTCCTGGTCGATTGCAAGACCGTCGTTGGCCCCTTTGGCGAACCGCTGCTGGGCGATACGGCAGCCCGCATTCTCGACCAGGTGGGCATTGTCTGTAATCGCAATACCATCCCCGGCGATCCCTCGCCGGCCCTCGCCAGCGGCATCCGCCTGGGCACTCCCTGGGTCACCCAGCGCGGCCTGCGAGAGCCCGAGATGGTGGAATTGGCCCACCTGATTGCCGGGACGCTCAAGGCGATCCGGCCCACCACCTATCCCGGTCGGCACGGCCTGGTCCACCGGGGCCGGGTAGATTTTGATACCCTGGAGGAGGCCAGGCTGGCGGTCGCGGAACTGGCCGACAAGGCCGGCATCGACTGGGAGGTCCGCTGCTCTGGCTATCCTCACCATTGCCTCATCACCGACATCCGACCATTGGAACGGGAGTGGGGATTGATCGAACTGGAGGGCAACAGTGTGGCTCCGTTCCTCGACCTGGCGCTGGTGGAGCCGGTGGACGGCCTGGAGCCGGGTCAGTACCGGCCAGCCACGCTCCTGGGGGCCGACGGGCGACCGATGGCACGCGGCTTTCTCTCCCGCCCCACTTTCCGCTACCAGCGGTACCGGCTGGTCGTGCCATCTGACCGCATGCGGCGGGTGCTGACCTGGCTGCGCGATCTCTCGGATGGCTATGTCCTCTTCGATCCGCACGACCTGCAGGCCAAGCTGCCCGGCCCGGTGGTGGTGCGCAACTTGGGAGGGACCGACGCGCCAGGGGAATTGCCCGCGGACGAGGGTTTCGAGCCGCCCCTCTCGTTCAAGCCGGCCTACATCGGACTTTCGGTCCATCGCCAAGCCGAACCGGCAGGCGACCCGCTTCCTCCTTTCGAGTGGCAACCGGGCGAGCAGCCCCTGCGCCGGACAGTGCTCTACCAGGCCCACAAGGAGCTGGGTGCCCACTTTGTCTCCTTTGGCGGCTGGGAGATGCCGGTTCGGTACGGCCCTGTGCTGGACGAGCACCGGGCGGTGCGCGGGGCGGCCGGCCTGTTCGATGTGGGCCACATGGGTATCTTTGAGGTCTCTGGTCCCTTTGCCACCGCCTTCCTCGACCTGGTGACGACCAACGACGTCAACCTGCTGCGGCCAGGACATTCCCACTATGGCTTCCTGCTCGACCCGGAGGGGCATGTCTTGGATGACCTGCTGATCTATATGCGCGACCCCGACCAGTATATGCTGGTCGTCAATGCCGCCAACACCGAGAAGGACTGGGCGTGGCTGAACGCGGTCAATGAGGGTCGGGTGCGCATCGATCCGGACCGGCCCTGGGTCCGCCCCTCTTTCCGCGCCGAGCTCGTGGATATGAACGCGCCAGGCCAGGAACACAACTGGCGGGTGGACCTGGCCCTGCAAGGGCCGCGGGCGCGTGACATCCTGTTGGATTGGCTGGATGCCAGCCCTCAGGGCCCGGCCGCGGCCGAGATTCGAGGCCGGTTGCTGGGACTGCGGCGAACAGAGCTGGTCGCGCTCCAGTGGCCGTGGCCCGATGCCCCCGGCGGTGTCTTTGACCTGCTCGTCGCGCGCACCGGCTACACCGGTGAGCAGATGGGGTTCGAGCTCTATGTCCACCCCGATTGGGCCGTGCAGCTCTGGAACTTGCTTCTGGAGATCGGCGCTCCCTCCGGCCTGCGTCCCGTGGGGCTGGCGGCCCGCGACTCGCTGCGTATCGAGGCAGGGCTGCCCCTCTACGGCCACGAGTTGGCCGGCCCGCTCGACCTGCGACCGGATGACGCCGGGCTGGAGGGGTATGTCAAGGTATACAAGCCATTCTTTGTGGGGCGGGAATCCCACCGCCGCCACCTCGCGGAGCACAAGATGCAGGTGGTCCGTTTCCGCATCGAGGAATCGGGTGTACCTATGCCCAACCAGGGCGACCGGGTGGTTGAGCGGCGAGGGCGCGTGATCGGCGAGGTGACCTCATGCGCGCTGGACACGGAGGGAACTCTGGTGGGCATGGCCTGTGTGGACCGGCGGTTCGCGGAACCAGGTGAGGAGCTAAATATCTTTGCCCCGGCGCGCAAGCCCACTGGAAAGCCGCTGGACGAGTTGGAGATAGGGGACCGAGTCCCCCTTGCCGTGGAGGGCGTTGTGCTGGAGCGGTTTCCTCGTTGGTAGGGGTAGGGCAATCGCAGGTCTCGCGCCCCTCCGGACCGCCCGCCGCCTGGGTTTGGCTCCCAGGGCTTGGCTGTTCGGTCGCGCTGCAAGCGTGATCTCGGTCGTCAGCTCCTGGATTGCTAGTTTGGCCTACTTTGGCCAAGCCCTGCGAGGCGAATCAGGATTGACTTCCCCAGAAAAACAGGTATGATTGAAACGGTTGACCCGTGGGCGGTTAGCTCAGTTGGTTAGAGCGCTTCCCTTACAAGGAAGAGGTCACAGGTTCGAGTCCTGTACCGCCCACCACACCGGTGCCGGGCGTTCCTGGAGCGTCCGGCGCTGACGGTCGGAGGTCCTGGTTGAAGCTCTTGCTGCCTGATCATTTGCTCGAGTCGTTGGGCCAGCGGATATGCCGTGTCGCCCCCGAGTGCCAGATCGTCCCTGTCGATGATAAGGGGAAGGTGGAGGGCGATCCGAGCGATAGCGAGGTTCTCTTTCTGCGCTGGGGGCTTGACCGCGAGTCCTTTGAGCGGCTGGTGAACGATACTCCCAACCTGCGCTGGATTCACTCCATCAGCGCCGGTGTGGAACACATTCTCTTCCCCGCCCTAGCCGGGTCCGACGTGATTCTGACCAATGCCAGCGGGGTCTTTAGCGTCCCCATCGCCGAGACGGTCCTGGGCTATATGCTGGCGGTAGCCAAGCGGTTCCCCGCCTTTTTTGCACAGCAGCAGGCGCGTTGCTGGCGCAAACTCCCCCTGCGCGAGCTGCGCGGCCTGACGGTGGGCATTATCGGGTTAGGTGGCATCGGCTCGGAGGTGGCCCGCCTTTGTCGTGCATTTGGCATGCAGGTCCTGGGGCTACAACGGACCCCCCGCCCCAACGCCTACGCCGACGAGGTGCTGGATGGTACCCATCTCCACGACCTGCTGGCCCGCTCCGACTTTGTGCTCATTTCCATACCGCTCACCGCGGCGACCCGTGGGCTGATCGGCGCGGCCGAGCTGGCAGCGATGAGACCGGACGGCTGGTTGATCAACGTCGCCCGCGGCCCCATCGTGGACGAACGGGCACTGGTCGAGGCGCTGCAAGAGAGGCGCATCGGCGGGGCTTGCCTGGACGTCTTTGCCGAGGAGCCACTGCCGGAGGACAGCCCTCTCTGGGACCTACCCAACGTCATCATCACCCCTCACGATTCGTGGAGCAGCCCGCACCTGGAGGAGAGGGAGGCCGAGTTGTTCTTGGAAAACCTGCGCCGTTACGTGGCTGGTCAGGTCCTTCTCAATGTGGTGGACAAGGAAGCAGGTTACTAGAGCGCTCCGAGATGATCTACCTGAACGACCTGCTTGCAGCCACCGGGGGGAAACGCGTCGGCCCCGTGACGCCACGACAGTTTCCTGCCTTTTGCTACGATGCGCGCCGTGTCCAGCCAGGTGACCTCTTTGTGGCGGTCAAGACCGAGGATGGGGACGGACACGACCGCATTGGGGAGGCCGTGACGAACGGAGCCAGCGGGGTGTTGTGCCAGTTCCCGCCCGATAGGCCGACCGTACCCTGCATCGTCGTCCCGGACACGCAACTGGCCCTCACCGAGTGGGCTGCTTATGTCCTGCACAAGGTCAACCCGCAGGTCGTGGGGGTTACCGGCTCCACAGGCAAGACCGATGCCACCCGGGCCATCGCCGCCGTTCTCTCGGTTCGCTACCGGGTGTTCACCAACCCGCCAGACCTGAGCAACCGTTTTGGGCTGCCCATCTCTCTGGCCGGCCTCTCCAGCGAGCACGAGGCGTCCGTCCTGGAGCTGGCCTCCCATGCCTTTGACGACATCGCGCATTTGGCCGAGCTGATCCATCCGCGCGTCGCCGTCGTCACCGCCGTCAACGAAGCGCACCTGGCCTACCTGGGCAGCCTGGAGGCCATCGCTCAGGAGAAGGGTTCGCTGGTCGAGGCGCTCCCACCCGACGGCGTGGCGGTGCTGAACTATGATGACCCGTGGGTGCGCGGGATGCGGGAGCGGACCCGTGCCCACGTTGTCACCTACGGGCTTGGTCCCGATGCCGACATCGTTGCCTCTGACCTCCGCCCCGACCCGGAGGGGCTTCAGTTCGTCGTTCACTTTCCCGGCGTCAGCGGGCTGGGCACCCCTGGCTATCCGGCCAAGGCCGAGGTGCGCACCCGCCTTCTGGGCCGCCACCAAGCCCACACTGTCCTCGCTGCCATCGCCGTTGGCCTGGCCTACCACGTTCCGTGGGACGATATTCTGGACGTAGTGGAGGAACTGCGCCCTGCCCCCGGTCGCCTGCAGGCCCTGCCGGGGGTGGGTGGGTCGCTCCTTCTGGACGGCTCGGCCAGTTGCAGCCCCGTCACTGCCTTGCAGGCCCTTGTCGCCCTGGCTGATTATCCTGCCCACCGCCGCATCGCCGTCATGGGCGATATGGCCCAGTTGGGTGGCTACGCGGTGGAGGGTCATCGCCGGGTGGGGCGAGCTGCTGCTGCCTTTGTCGATCTCCTGGTTGTAAAGGGGGAGCGCGCCGTCTGGATCGCCGACGCGGCCGAGGAGGCCGGCCTCTCGGGCGAACGAACCCTGGTCACTTATACCGCCCGCGATGTCGTGCGCCACCTCCACTCGCAACTGGGACCGGGCGATGTCGTGCTGATCAAGGGGGATGTCGAGACGCAGATGGAGGAGGTGGTGAAAGGGCTTCTCGCCCGCCCTGAGGATACCGACAATCTGGTGCGGCGGGTGGACGGCATGGCGGTCCGTACCGCTCGCCCGGCCCGTCCCACCTGGGTGGAGGTCGATCTGGAGGCGGTAGCGTTCAACGTCCGCCAGGTGAAGCAGATCGTCGGGCCGGAGGTGGATGTGCTGGCGGTGCTCAAGGCGGATGCGTACGGGCATGGCGCTCTCACCGTCGCTCGCACCGCTTTCAACAACGGCGCTTCCTACGGCGGAGTGGCCTCGGTCAACGAGGCGATCAAGCTCCGAGAGGGCGGGGTGGATGCCCCTCTCCTGGTTCTGGGGTACACTCCTGCCTGGCTGGCGCGGGACGCGCTGCTCCACGATGTCACCCTGACCCTCTACGACACGGAGCTGGCGTGGGCCTTTAGCCGCGCTGCCATCGACCTGCGCCGCATCGCCCACGTGCACATCAAGGTGGATACCGGCATGGGACGGCTGGGGTTGCTGCCCGACCAGGTCGTTCCCTTTGTGGCCGAGATTCGCGATCTACCCAACCTCGACCTGGAGGGCATCTTTACCCACTTTTCCATCGCCGACGATGAGGACCTAAGCTACACCCGTTACCAGCTTGCTCGCTTCGAGAGGGTGTTGGAGCAGTTGGAGGCCATCGGCGTCACTTTCCGCCGCGTTCACTGCGCCAATTCGGCCGGTCTCCTGCGGTTGCCCCAGGCGCGGTTCAACATGGTCCGTCTGGGCCTGGCGATGTACGGCTTGCAGCCTTCCCCTTATGTTCCCCTGCCCCCCGGTTTCCGGCCCGCACTGACCTGGCACACGACCGTCGCCCAGGTAAAGAGATTGCCGCCGGGCAGCTATGTCAGCTATGGCAATACCTACCGCACCGCGGGAGAGGAGACCATCGCTGTCATCCCGGTGGGCTATGCCGATGGTTTCCGCCGTGCTCCCACCCGCTGGCAGGCCGTCCTGGTTCGCGGGCAGCGCGCGCCGATCGTGGGCCGCGTCTGTATGGACCAGACGATGATCAATGTCAGCCACATTCCCAACGTCCGTGTGGGGGACGAGGTCGTGCTCATTGGCCCTCAGGGTGATGACGAGATCACCGCCGAGGAGGTGGCGGACTGGCTGGGGACGATCAACTATGAAGTGGTCTCCGAGATATTGGCCCGGGTGCCACGGGTGGTGTAAAGCGGCTTTGACCACACAGTTGGTATTGGGTATAATGAGGGTGTGCACTGGATGTCGGCCCGATCGCCCGGCCGCAACCAGGATTTAGCCCCAAGAGGGCAATCCGTGACCAGCAGAAGGAGGTTTGGCGATGAAACTGGATGCGAACGCGCGGTACACCGAAGAGCACGAGTGGGCGCGGCCGGACGACGCCGAATTCGTCTGTGGCATCACCGACCATGCCCAAGACTCGCTCGGCGATATCGTCTACGTGGAACTGCCGGAGGTGGGAGATACTTTCGAGCAGGGAGAGACGTTCGGTGTCGTCGAGTCGGTAAAGGCTGCCTCCGACCTCTATATGCCGCTGGGCGGGGAGATCACCGCCGTCAACGAGGTGCTGGAGGACACGCCAGAGCTGGTCAACCAGGACCCCTATGGCGAGGGCTGGATGATCCGCATCAGCCCCTCCGACCCCGCCGAGTTCGATGACCTGCTGGACGCCGACGCCTACGAGACTTTTGTGGCGGAGGAAGAGGTATAACTCGCAACTCGCAATTTGCCACTCGCAATTCGCAATTCGCAACTCGCCACACGAGGTGTCTCTATGCCCTATATCCCGCACAGTGACCAAGACCGGGACGCGATGCTCAAAGCCATCGGCGTCCGCTCCATAGAGGAGCTTTTTCAGGATGTGCCGCAGCGCGTCCGCTTTCCACCGCTCGACCTGCCCCCTGCTCTTTCTGAATTGGAGGCGAGGTGGGAGCTGGAGGCGCTGGCTGGGGTGAATTTCACCGCCGGCGATGGCCCTTGCTTCCTGGGAGCGGGAGCATACCATCATTTCGTCCCCGCCGTGGTGGACGCGGTGCTGCGCCGGGGTGAGTTCACTACTGCTTACACCCCCTATCAGCCCGAGATCAGCCAGGGAACCCTGCAGGCCATTTTCGAGTACCAGACGATGATCTGTGAACTGACGGGGATGGAGGTCGCCAATGCCTCCCACTATGACGGCGCTACCGCCACCGCCGAGGCAGTCATCACCGCTGTCAATGTGCAGCGAATGAAGCGGCGCAAGGCGATCATCTCTCCCCTGGTCCACCCGGAGTATCGGGCGGTGACGCGCACCTACACTCAGGGGATGGGGCTGACCATCGTGGGCGATGAGGAGCCGCAGGCAAGCCTGGCGGACCTGGTGGCGCGGGTGGACGAAGAGACTGCCTGCCTGGTCGTCCAGACCCCCAATTTCTTGGGGCAGATCGAGGAACTGGAGGGGCTGGCAGACGCTGTCCACGCGAAGAAGGCACTTTTGATCGTCGTGGTCAACCCCATCAGTTTGGGGCTGCTCAAGCCGCCCGGCGCTTTTGGGGCCGATATCGTGGTGGGCGAGGGACAGGGGATGGGTGTCGGCCTGAACTTTGGCGGCCCGTACCTGGGGTTTTTCGCCACACGGACCAAATACGTGCGCAAGATGTCCGGCCGGCTGGTCGGCCAGACGGTGGACGCGGAGGGAGAACGGGGGTTTGTCCTCACCCTCTCCACCCGCGAACAGCATATCCGCCGCGAAAAGGCCACGTCCAACATCTGCTCCAACCAGGGGCTGGTGGCGCTGGCGGCGGCGGTCTACATGTCCGCGTTGGGCCGCCACGGGATGCGCCGCGTGGCCGAGCTGTGCTACCACCGTGCCCACTATGCCGCCGCGCGGATTGAGGCGCTGGATGGGTTCGCTGTCCTGCGGGAGAGACCGTTCTTCGACGAGTTTGTGGTCCGCTGCCCCCGCCCGGTGTCAGAGATCAATGACATCCTGCTGGACGAGTGGGGCATCATCGGCGGTTACGATCTGGGGCAAGAGTATGCTCACTTGCAGGATCACATGCTCCTGTGTGTGACCGAGATGAACCCCAGGAGCGAGATCAACCTGCTGGTGGAGGCGCTGGAGGAGGTCGTTTCATGATAGAGCCCTTGATCTTTGAGATCTCCCGCCCTGGACGTTGCGCCACGTCGCTGCCAGAGCTGGATGTGGAGCCGGCCGAACTGCCCGCCGGATTGGTGCGCGAGGAGTTGAGCCTGCCGGAGGTGAGCGAGGCCGACCTGATTCGCCACTACACCCGCCTCTCCCAGTTGAACTATGCGGTTGATACCGGCTTTTATCCTCTTGGCTCCTGTACGATGAAGTACAACCCCAAGATCAACGAGGAGGTGGCCCGTCTGCCTGGCTTTGCCCGCCTCCATCCCTATCAAGACGTGGAGACAGTGCAGGGGGCGCTTTTCCTGATGTACTCTTTGCAGGCGTTCCTGCAAGAGATCGGCGGGTTCGCCGGGGTCAGCCTCCAGCCAGCGGCGGGGGCTCACGGCGAGCTGACCGGCGTGCTGATGATGCGCGCCTATCACCTGGACCGGGGGGATGTGGCGCGGGACGTGGTCTTGGTACCCGACTCGGCCCACGGCACCAACCCCGCCAGCATATCGATGAGTGGCCTCAGAGCGGTGGAGGTTCCTTCAGATGAGCGGGGCAACGTGGACCTGGAAACGCTGGCGGCGGCCTGCCGGGAGCATAGCGACCACCTGGTCGGGATGATGCTCACCAATCCCAACACGTTGGGGCTGTTCGATGAGCACCTGGCAGAGATAGTCGCTCTGGTCCACGAGCATGGCGGGCTGATGTACGGCGACGGGGCCAACATGAACGCGCTGCTGGGGATCACCCGACCGGGCGATCTGGGATTCGACGTCCTGCACTACAACCTGCACAAGACCTTTAGCACCCCTCACGGCGGCGGCGGCCCTGGTTCTGGGCCGGTTGGCGCTTCATCGGCGTTGGTCGATTTCCTGCCCGGGCCTATCGTGGCGATTGACCCTGAGCGGTCGGAGGGGGACGATCCTTTCTTTGCCCTGATCAATCCGCCCAAGTCGATTGGCCGTGTCAAGAGTTTTTACGGCCATTTTGGCGTGATGGTGCGGGCCTACACCTACATTCGGATGTTGGGGGCGGAGGGGTTGCGCCGGGTGGCGGAGTATGCTGTGCTCAATGGCAACTACCTGATGAGCCAGATCAAGGATGTCTACCACGTTCCTTACGACCGCACCTGCATGCACGAGTTTGTCTGCGAGGGGCGCTTTCCCGATGCTCCGGGCGTGCGGGCCCTGGATATTGCCAAGCGGCTGATCGATTACGGCTTCCACCCGCCGACCAACTATTTTCCCCTCATCGTCCACGAGGCACTGATGATTGAGCCCACCGAGACAGAGAGCAAAGAAACGCTGGACCGGTTTGCCGAGGCGCTGCTCAAGATCGCCCAGGAGGCACGCACCGATCCCGCTCTCTTGCATCAGGCACCACACAACGCTCCGCTGCGGCGGCTGGATGAGGTGCGGGCGGCCAAAGAGTTGATCCTGCGCTGGCAGCCCGAGTAAGGACCCGGCGGAGGTCACCGATTGTGGGCGATCAAGTTATCCTGGTAGACGGGGACGACCGAGAGACCGGTGTCGGCGACAAGATGGCTGTGCACCGCGAAGGCGCACTCCATCGCGCCTTTTCGGTCTTTGTCTTTGATTCGCAGGGGTTGATGCTTCTCCAGCGGCGGGCGGAGGCCAAGTACCATTCCGGCGGCCTCTGGAGCAACGCCTGTTGCAGCCATCCGCGGCCTGGAGAGTCGACCCTGGCGGCGGCCCACCGCAGGTTGCAGGAGGAGATGGGCTTTGACTGTCCCCTGGAGGAGGCTTTCAGCTTCACCTACCGCGTCCGGCTGGATAACGACCTCTTTGAGCACGAGTTCGATCACGTCCTGGTGGGGACGTTCGATGGCGAGCCTGTCCCCAACTCGGAGGAGGTCGCCGGGTGGAGATGGGTCGATGTGGAGGAGCTAGAGCGGGACGTTAGGGAGAACCCGAAGCGGTACACCCACTGGTTCAGGATCGTCCTCAGCAGGGTGGTCGACTGGCTGAGGGCAGAGCGGGCCTGACCGCCCCGGTCAGGCGCTCGTCTCGACCAAGCGCAGCCGGGCAAAGAACCACGGCGCGCCAAACGAACCCCACAGCCCCACGAGGGCATAACGGATGGCGCGGAGCAGCAATGCTGGCTCCGCATCGCCAAAGATGGTCTTTAGCCCCAGCCAGAGGCCGGCGAGGACCACTGCGCCCAGCAGGAACCGCACCAATCGCTTCCACCACACTCCGCCGCTCTCGAACCTCACCCACCGCCGCTCCAGGACGAACCCCACCCCCATCCCCAGCAGGGTCGCCGCCGGGGTGACTGGTTCCGGCGCGGGCACCGCCACCATCATCAGCACGGGTACCACCAGTGCCACGCCAAGTTGCCAGGCCAGACCGCTTGCCCTCAGCCACGGCTCCACCTTCGGCTCCAGCCAGAGATAGGCCAGGAGCAGGAGCACGCCAAAGAGCAGCCCACCCAGGACATCGGTGGGGAAGTGGACCCCCAGGTAGATGCGCGAGAGGGCGATCAGCAGAATCAGCGTCAGTGCCACCACCCAGAACCAGGTGCGGCGCAGTTGCGTAGCCAGATAGCCCCAGATTGCGACCGCGTCCTGCGAGTGACCGCTAGGGAACCCATAACCACTGGCTGGAGAGAGGGGGTGCACCTGTTGTGGCGCGTACTCGAAAGGGCGCGGTTGGGCCAGCAGTGTCTTGGCCGTTTTGTTGGTATAGTCGCAGCAGAGGAAAAATACCGTCAACCTGGCACCTAGCTCCCTGTCAAAGCACCAGTAGATGAAAGGGAGGAGGAGCAGAATGGAAGGTTCCTCCCCCAGGAAAGTAAAGAACCTGAAGGGCGCGTCCAGCGCCGGGCTGAACTGCTGGAACCAGAGGATGATGTTGATACCCCAATCTAGGACATGTTCCACGGCTGTTTCCTCCTCTACAGACTGTTGGGCGGCCCGGCAATGGGCCGTGGCCCACGCGCTATGTTCCCGCCGGGCTTTCGGGCGTGGTCTCCTCTGCCTGTTCCACCTGGATGCGCCTCAGGCCGTTTTCCACCACGCGCAGCGTCCGCTGGAGTTCTTCCTCCAGTTGGCAGAGGGCATTGAAGGCATACTCCTGGGCATCGCGGCGGAGGGTGGCTGCCTCCCGTTCCGCCTTCTGACGGATGGCGGCGGCGCGTGCCTCGGCGGCCTGGGCGATGGCGTGCTCACCGGAAAGCTCGCCGGCCCGCGCTTCGGCCTCGCGGACGAGTTGCTCTGCTCTTTCCCGCGCCTCGGCCATGATCTTGTCCCGCTCCCGGCCGATCCGTTGTGCGCGCCGCACCTCGTCGGGAATCGAGATGCGCATCTGATCGATGAGCGTTCGGATGGACCGTTCGTCCACCAGCCGGATCGTGGTGAAGGGGATGCGCACGCCCTTTTTTATACTCTCTTCGAGACGGTCTACCAGGTATAGAATATCCATCGCCATCCTCCGGCCGGTTCGGTGTACGAGACCGGCTAGTCCCGCAACGACACGAGGGGCACGGCCCCTTGCTGTTGGTCCAACTCCCTGCGCTTTTCCTCCAGCGCGGCTATCACGCTCGGCGAGGCCATCCTGGTGATGTCGCCGCCCAGCATGGCGACCTCTTTGACGATGCTCGAACTCAGGAAAGCATACTCCTGTCGGGTCATCAGGCAGACGAATTCGATCTCTGGTGCCAGTTGTCGGTTGGTGAGGGCCATCTGGTATTCCCACTCAAAGTCGCTTATCACCCGCAGCCCACGGACGATGGCGTGGGCACCGACCTGGCGCGCGAGGTCGACGGTGAGGCCATCATAGGCCATCACCTCGATGTTGTCCATCCCCTTGAGCGCCTCGCGGGCCATAGTGACCCGTTCCTCGGTGGTGAACAGGAGGTGTTTGGCCGGGCGGTCATAGATGGCGACGACGAGGTGGTCAAAGATAGCCGCAGAGCGGACAGCGATGTCAATGTGACCGAGGTGGATGGGGTCGAATGTGCCGGGATAGACGGCGCGGTTCATCAGCTCGCCTCTCCCTCTCCTGCTTCCCACATCTCTGCTACCCGGCGGGCCAGCAGGTGGTGTTCCGGCTGCTCCAGTTCCGCGTCCTCCTGGAGCAGCTCCCGTGCCGCTTGCCGTGCCTCCTCCAGCAGGCGCAGGTCTGTCAGAGAGACCATCCTCAGGTCGGGGAAACCCGACTGACGTGTGCCCAAGAACTCGCCTGGCCCGCGCAGGTCCAGGTCCTTTTGTGCCAGGGCGAAACCGTCGCTGGTGGTCTCCACCGCCGCCAGTCGTTCCATAGCCTCGGGCGAGTTCGAATCGGAAACGAGGAGGCAGTAGGAGGGATGTTCCCCCCGCCCGACCCGGCCGCGGAACTGGTGGAGCTGGGCCAGACCGAACCGCTCCGCTCCTTCGATCAGCATCACGGTGGCGTTGGGCACGTCGATGCCCACCTCCACCACCGATGTCGCCACCAGGATGTCCAATTCGCCGGCGGCGAAGGCGACCATCGTCGTCTCCTTCTCCTCCGAGCGCATCCGACCGTGGAGCAGGCCCAGCCGCAGGTCGGCAAAGACCTCCTCTTGGAGGCGGCGGTACTCTTCGACGGCAGCTTTGGCCTCGATCTTGTCCGATTCCTCCACCAAGGGGCAGATGATGAACCCTTGGTGTCCCTTGGCGACCTGGTTGCGAAGGAAGGCATAAGCCCGCTCCCGTTCTCGGGGCAGGATCACGCGCGTGGTGATTGGCTGGCGGCCTGGCGGCATCTCGTCGATGACCGAGACATCGAGGTGGCCCCAGATGGTCAGTTGGAGGGAGCGGGGTATGGGGGTGGCAGTCATGACCAGCAGGTGGGGATTGTACTCCTCCCTGCCATCGCGTCCTTTCTGGCGCAGGGCGGCCCGTTGTCGCACCCCAAAGCGGTGCTGTTCGTCGATCACCACCAGCGCCAGGTTGTGAAAGGTGACGTTCTCCTGGATGAGGGCCTGGGTGCCGACGACGATGTCGATACTGCCGTCGGCGAGCCCGGCATAGACCGCCTCCCGCTCCTGACCGGTGACGCGATTGGTGAGGAGGCGGATGACCGGCGCGCGACCGGGCCACGCGGCAAAGAGCTGGGTCAGTGTGTTGATATGCTGTTCGGCCAGAATCTCGGTGGGGGCCATCATCGCCGTCTGGGCACCGGCGTTCACTGCCAGCGCCATCGCCGCTGCCGCCACCGCCGTCTTGCCCGATCCCACATCTCCTTGCAGGAGTCGGTTCATCGGCGCGGTGGAGCGCAAATCGGAGACGATCTCGGCCAATGCCCGTTGCTGGGCGGAGGTGAGCTGAAACGGCAGGCTGAGCACAAAGCTCTGCAACGTCTCGTCGCTCACGTTCAGTTGGGGGCCAGAGGTGGAGCGGTAAAGGAGCCGCTGGCGCAGCAACCCCAGTTGGAAAATGAACATCTCGTCAAAGGCCAGCCGGCGGCGGGATTGTTTCAGAAGTTGGGGGTTGTCGGGGAAATGGACCTGCCGGAGAGCGGTGGGCAGGTCCAGCAGGTTGTGCCGCTCCAGGATGGATGGTGGCATGGGGTCCGGTATGCGCGGGGCCCAATAGTCCACTGTGCGTTTGACCAGTTGCCGTACCCAGCGCCCGTTGATCCCGGCGGTGAGGGGATAGACCGGGACGAGTCGTCCGGTGTGGAGGAGTTCGCGCTGCAGCGGCTCCCACTGGGGGGAGGTGAAACAGGGCCGGCCGAGGTACTCGTCCACCTTGCCGCTGACGACGATCTGTTGACCAGAGTGGATGCGTTCGGCCAGGTAGGGTTGGTTGAACCAGGTCGCTTCGATAAAGCCTGTGCCGTCGGAGAGGACGGCTTTGAAGAGAGTGGTCCCGCCACGTGTCCTGCGGCTTCCCGCGTCCCAGACCTTGGCGACGACGGTGACTTCCTCCCCGTACTCCACCCGGTTGATCGGTTTGAGGTGGGAAAAGTCGTCATAGCGGCGGGGAAGGAAAGTGAGGAGGTCGCCGATAGTGTGCAACCCCAGGCGGGCCAGCCTTTTGGCCTGCTGCGGCCCCACGCCCCGCAGGGCGGTGAGAGGGGCGTGGAGGCCAGAGGGCTCCTTCGCCGGCACCGTTGGGCGGGGGCGAGGCTGGCGGGACTTGGGCACTTTCGGAGAGGAGGGTGGGGCATCCGCCGGCCCCGCTTCCAACAGCGTGACCAGCCCGCGCAGGGCGGGGCCCCGCTCCTCGGGCGTGGAGAGGTCACTGTAGGCGCGCAGCCGGTCGGCCACTGCCTGAGCCCAGCCGGCTGCTGTCGGGCCGAAAGCGTCGTTCGCCTCGCGGAGCCAGGTGTCGGCAAAGCGTCCCAGGCCGCCAAAGACGGCCTTGTCCTGGAGCTTTTCCGCCTCCAGTTGAAGAATCTTGGATAGTTTCTCGATGGGTGTTGTCATAATGCTCCTCAGGCGGCTGTGATAGCTGCAATGCCCAGTGCGCGGGGGCCGAGGTGTGTACCCACCACCGGCCCGACCTCGCTGACCGGGATTGGACCTGAAAAAAGAGCGCGGAGGCGGCTGTGAAAGAGGTCCACGTCGGGAGCGGCAGTGTGGATCAGGACCAGCCGCTCCAGCCGGCCCAGGCCGGCGATCATTTCCAATAACTTGTCGATGGCCCGGTGGCGGGTGCGAACCTGCCCGATCAGGGACGCCTCGCCCTGGTATAATTCGATGAGCGGTTTGATGCGCAGGAGGCGGGCGGCGACGGCCTGGGCCCAGGCCACGCGCCCGCTGCGGTGCAGATAGGTCAGTGTGTCCAGCACCCCCAGGATGCGGATGCGTGGCTGGATATCCTGGATGTGGGCCAGAATCTCGCTGACGCTCTTGCCAGCGGCAGCGTCCTCCGCCGCGACGATCGCTTGCAACCCCAACCCCATCAGCACCTGCTTCGAATCTACCAGGTGGACCTCTAGTTCGGGTACTTCCATGCTTCCCAGGCGAGCTACGTTGAGCATCCCGCTGAGAGTGGTCGATACCAGGATGGCGATGACCTGGTCTACCTGGCTGGACAGTTGGCGGAAGGCGGCGGCAAAGTCGTAGGCGGGTGGCACGGCGGTGGTGGGGGTCTCTTTCAGCGCGGGCAGGCGGCGGTAGAACTCGGCGCGGGTGATCTGTTCCCCGTCGCGCAGGCTCTGGCCATCCATCTGGACGTAGGCCGGGACTATGGTGATGCCCAGGCGACGGGCAATGTCCCCCGGTATGTCCGAAGTGCTGTCGGTCAGGATAGAAATCCGGCTCATTATGGGATTCGACGTTTCTGCAGGCTCTCGTAGGTCACCAGGCCGAGCCCGTCGGGGCCGATGTGGGAGGCGAGCACCGCCCCATAGACCAGGATGGGAAAGGAAGTGTCCGGGAAGAACCCTGCCAATCGTTCCCGGAGCAGCGATGTCTCGTCGGTGGGATAGGAGACGCTTTGCAGGATCGCCATCTCTTTGATATCGGTGAACTCGCCTGCGAACTCGACCAGCTTGTCCAGCCCTTTTTCCCGGCTGCGGACCTTTTCCATAGGGATGATCTCGCCACCCTCTATAGCCAGGAACGGCTTGATGCCCAGCATAGTCCCGAGGATGCACTGGGACTTGGTGATATGTCCACTCCGCTCCAAATAGTCCAGCGAATCAGTGAACATGACGACATAGATATGGGAGATCATTCCCCGAATGTCACGGACGACCTCACCCAGGCCGAGGCCGGTCTGGGCGAGTTTGGCCGCCTCGCGAGCCAGGATACCCAGTCCGATCGAGGTGGATTGCGAGTCCATCACCTCGATATCGCAGCGGCCGAGGAAAGTGTCGGCAGCAGCGCGGGCGTTGCGCCAGATCGGGCTGAGCGGCGCGGAGGAGTGGATAGAGAGGATATAGTCCGTCGTGCGGGTGAGTTTTTGGTACACCTTCTTAAAGTCGGCCACGGTTGGGCCGACGATGACGGGGCGCTCCCTTTCCCGCTCCATCCGGGCCAACAGTTCCTCGTTCCGCGAGCCATCGGTGTCCTGATAGACCTCGTCCCCTATCTGCACGCTGAGGGGAACGACGGTGATATCTAGTTCCTGGGCTAATTTGTGGTTCAGTTGGGCGTTACCATCGGTGACGACGTGCACTCTGGACACAGAGCCTCCTTGTGGCTGTTTGGAGTATTTTGGCTAGATATCTCTGGATACCCGGCGATGTGGTCGAAGCTCCTTTCACTATCATCTGGCGCTAGGTGAAATTCGTGACCTGATGTGCAGAATCAGTGCTTCTTTTGTCCTGTATGTGAGCAGTTACTCCACGGAAATGATATAGAAATAGTGAGGTTGTCCTCCCTCAACCACCTCAAACTTCTGGTCGGGGTACTTTTCCTGCAGCGTTTCGGCCAGGGCTTCGGCGCTGGCCTGCGAGATGCCATCCCCAAAGTAGAGGGTGACGATCTCTAGCTCCTTTGTGCCCATCCGTTCCAGCAGCTTTTCCACGGCCTCCTCAGGCGAGTCGGCGACGATGTCGAGCTCGCCGTCGTGGATGCCGATGATTTGCCCCTGGTGAATCTCGACAGAGTTGAGGACGACGTCGCGGGTGGCGGTGGTGACCTCGCCGGTATGGACCTCCTGCGCTGCCTCCCACATTTCCTCGGCATTCTCCTCCAGGTCGGCCTGGTAGTTAAAGGCCAGCAGGGCTCCGATGCCCTGGGGGATGGTACGGGTGGGGACGACGGTGGCCCGCTTTTCACTCACTTCGGCAGCCTGCCGGGCGGCCATGATGATGTTTTTGTTGTTGGGCAGGATGATGACCCGGTTGTGGGGTACGCTAGCCACGGCCTGGAGGATCTCCTCCGTGCTAGGGTTCATCGTCTGCCCGCCCTGGACGACGGCGGCTGCGCCGAGGCTGGCAAAAACGCGGGCCAGCCCCTCTCCGGCTGCGACGACGACGACGCCGATCTCGGTGGCCGACATCGGCGGGCTGACGACCGGAGGGCGCTCCCGCCCGGCGACGAACTCCTGGTACTGGGCCTGCATGTCCTCCACCACCACGTCCTGGAGCGAGCCCAGCCTGACCGCATAGCTGATGGGCACACCGGGGTCGGGGACGTGGACGTGGACCTTGACGGCGGTTGGCTCTCCCACCACCAGTGCGCACTCCCCCATAGCATCTATATCCTGACGAATTGTCTCCACCTTCAGGTCCTGCCCGACGATGATGAACTGCACGTCGTAGCCATACTCCGCCTCGGCCGCGGCGGGCCCGGCGGAGAGGTCCACCGCTCGCAGCAATCGCAGGTCCTCGGCCACACTCTCCCCGTTCATGCCGCGCAGCATTCCTTCAAAGATGACATAGAGCCCCTGTCCCCCAGCGTCCACCACCCCTGCCTCGGCCAGTACCGGCAGTAGGTCCGGTGTGTGGGCGACGGCCTCGCGGGCCCGCTGTACCATTCGCTCCAGCACCAACGCCGTGTCCTCCGTCTCCGCGGCGGTCTGCTCGGCCTCCTCAGCCACCTCCCGGATCACAGTGAGGATGGTCCCCTCTACGGGGTGGACGACGCCTTTGTAGGCGGTTCTAGCGGCCTCGGCGACAGAGGTGGCCAGTTTCTTGGCTGTCAGCACCGCCTCCTCTTCCAACCCCCGCGCCACGCCCCGCCAGATCTGGGAGAGGATCACCCCAGAATTGCCCCGCGCGCCCATCAGCGCACCGTGAGCTACCTGGCGGGCAATTTTACCCACGTGCCGTTCGGGCGAATCCGCCACCTCGTTCCAGGCTGACTGCATCGTCAGCACCATATTGGTGCCGGTATCGCCGTCGGGGACGGGAAAGACGTTGAGGGCGTTGATGGTCTCCTGGTGGTGCCGTAGCCATGCCAGCCCCGCGCCGACCAATTGTTTGAACTCTTGCCCATCTACAACCAGTTGTATCTCTCGTTCACCAGCCACGTGATATTCCTATCTAGTCGGGGTCGGATATCCTCAGCCCCTCGACATGGACGTTGACTTCGGCGACCGGAACGCCGAGGTTCTTTTCGACTGTGTACTTGACCACGTTCATAGCGCTTCGTGCTACCGAGGCAATGCGGGTGCCATATTCGATGATGACGTACAGGTCGATATAGATCTGGCCGTCCTTGACCCGGACCACGACGCCGCGTCTGCTCTCCGAGGAAAGGACGTTGGCAATGCCTGTCGGCAGGTCCTTGGGCACTGTCCCGACGATGCCGTAGGAACGTATCACGGCTTTGTGGGCCAGGCTGGCGATGGCTATAGGGGAGACCTCGATTCGTCCTTGTGGCCTGATTTTCTCTTTCATTCCGACTCCATTCGCCTGTTTGCGAAAAATGTATTCCTGTGGTATGATGTCGCCCGTTAGCAAGAACCAGGGGAGTACAAGATGGCCAAGTGTGAGATGTGTGGTAAAGGCCCCCAGTTTGGGCACAATGTGAGCCACTCCAAGCGAGCGACTAACCGCCGTTTCAATCCCAACATCCAGCGGGTGCGGGTGATGGTGGACGGCAAGGTGCGCCGCATGCGGCTCTGCACCCGTTGTCTGCGCACGTTGAACAAGGGTGCATAGACAGGCGACTGACCGTTTTCTTCATCGCGCCGGCCCATACAGGGGCCGGCGTTTGGTTTTAAAGGCCGATGTCCAATCAGGACAGTATGATACAACGGAATGGGCAGAAAATCAAGGGTTGAGGGCGGCCTGTTTCGCGACCCCTCACAGTTGACTCACCCCAGGGCGTTGTCGAGAAACATCATGACCAGGAAGCCGAGGATCACGCCCCACGTTCCCTCCTGTTCGAACCCCCGGCTGTGAGTCTCGGGGATGATCTCATCGGAGACGACATAGAGCATCGCGCCAGCGGCAAAGGCGAGCCCCCACGGCAGGAGTGGTTTCATCAGCGTGACCGCCGCCACGCCGAAAACGCCGGCGATGGGCTCCGCCATGCCGGAACCGAGGGCGTACAGCAGCGCCTTGCCGCGAGGCCACTTTTCCCGCACCAGCGGCAGCGCCACAGCCAGTCCCTCCGGCATGTTCTGCAGGCCGATGGCGATCATCAGGGCGATGGCGTCGGAGAGTCGCTCCGTGCCGAACCCCACCCCCACGGCCAGTCCCTCTGGAAAGTTGTGCAGGGTGATGGCGATGATGAGCAGCCACACTCGCCGTAGGTGGGAGGATGGCCCTTCCGCTCCCTTGATAAAGTGGGTGTGGGGCAGGGCGTGATCGAGGATGGCGAGGAAGAAGGCGCCGATCAGGATGCCCAGGGTCGCTGGCCAGATGCCTCCCAGTTCGATGGCGGGCACGATCAGGCTGAATGCGGTGGCAGCCAGCATGACCCCAGCGGCGAATCCCAGCAGTCCGTCCAGCAGCCGTTCCGAGATGTGCGTGGTAAAGAGGATGGGCAGTGCGCCGACACCGGTTGCGAATCCTGTCAGGAGGGTGCCGCAGATGCCCATCAGGATGTGGTTGTTGCCAAAGAGCTGGAGGAACAGGTTCTCCATAAATGTGTTCTCCCCTCGACTGGGCAGGTGGTTGTAGTATGGCAGGGGACATCGTTCCTGTCAAGTGGGGCCGGATCGAGCGGGATCGATCTTGCTGGCGGCGGACCGGCTAAAGCCTCCATTCCATTCGGCGTGTTTCTATGAACAGGCTGTCGCCGAGGGTTGGGCCGAGGTCGGCGGCGGACCGGCTAAAGTCTCCATTCCATTCGGTGCGCTTTTATGAGCAGGCCGCAACTGGCGTGCTCGTTGCTGCTTGGTATAATGAGCCAGCGGATTGTAAGCGGATGAAGCGGATGAAGCGGATGAAGCGGATGGAGCGGATGAGGCGGGGGTAGGGGCGAACCTGTGTGTTCGCCCGGACTGGGCGGATGCGCAGTGGGAGGTTGCATTATGCTGAGCCAAGGGGAACAGGAGCGTTTCGCACGGCAGTTGGTGCTGGAGGGGGTGGGAGAGGAGGGGCAGGAGCGGCTCAAAGCTGCCCGCGTGCTGGTCGTGGGCGCGGGGGGACTGGGCTCTGCAGCCTGTGCCTACCTGGCCGCCGCCGGGGTCGGCACGCTGGGGGTGGTGGACTCGGACCTGGTCTCGCTCTCTAACCTCAATCGGCAGGTGCTCTACGCCACCGCTGACCTGGGCCAGCCCAAGGCGGTCCTGGCAGCGCGGCGGCTCCAAGCCCTCAACCCCGCCCTGCAGGTGGTCCCTTATGCCGAGCGGCTGGTGGCGGCCAGGGCGGAGGAACTGGCAGCCTCGTACGACCTGGTGGTGGAGTGTTCAGATACCTTCGAGACCAAGTTCATGGTCAATGCGGCCTGCGTGCGGGTAGGCACGACGCTGGTATGGGCCTCGGTACTGGCCTGGGAGGGGCAGATGTCGGTGGTAGTGCCGGGCCAGGGGCCTTGCTACCGCTGTCTTTTTTCCCCCACTGTTGATCTG
>JAOZPF010000058.1:0-5668 GCA_029932895.1 Anaerolineae bacterium
CCCCTGGAGAGCGCGCGCGACCAGGGGGATGGCACCGCGGATCACACCCCGGTGCACGAGTTTGTCTTCAAATTGGCCCGCCTGCAAGAGGTGATGACCACCGCCACCGGCCGGGCCATCGCTCAAGAGCGGCATGCCTTTATGACGGCGTTCTTCGAGCGGCTGGAGGCCGAGGTGGCGGGGAAAAAGTAGAAAATCGATGGACCGAGGTTTCGTATGTCTCAACAAGAGCAACGGGATTCCCGCTTGCGCACGACCGAGCAGCGCGAACAGGCCCGGCGAGAGCACAAGCTTAGGAGTATCGCCAAAGCGATCAGTTGGCGGGTGATCGCCTCGCTGACCACAACCGGCCTCGTTTATTTGTTCACCGGCCGGCTGGCTCTCGCCGCCGGGGTCGGCGTTCTGGAGGCAGGACTGAAAATGCTCTTTTACTACCTCCACGAACGCGCCTGGCAGCACATTTCCTGGGGGCAGCCAGCACACCCTCTCTCTATATTGCCAGTGACCCGCGAGTTGGACTCGGAGGATATGGAGAGGATCAAAAAGCACCTGGAGGAGCTGGGGTATCTCTAGGGGGCAACCAGCGGCTCGCTGGCTGGTGATAGCTATTCGAGGTACATTTCCAGCCAACTCAGGAGCAGATCGACGAGGTCGGGCTGAGGGCCAAACATATCGGTGCCGTGCCCGGCGTTAGTGTAGAGGGTGATCGCCGCGGGTCCCTGGGCCAGTGCGACCAGCGCCTGGGCCGACGTGGCGGCGTATGTGTCCTCCTGGCTGGCGACGACGAGGAGCGGCCGCGCGCCATAGGCGGTCATGGCCTCCTCAGTGCGAATGCCGTGATAATCTAGCCCCGGCGAGAGGAGCACCACCGCGCGCACCTCCGCTTCCTCTCCCGCCGCCAGCAACGCCAGGTTGGCCCCGATGTCGGCGCCCACGATCCCTGTCCGTTCCCGGTCCACCTCCGGTTGAGCGACCAGCGTCGTCCACGCCCGCTGCACGTCGTCGGGCATGGAGGTCCAGTTCCTTTCCCCGCCGCTTTCCCCATGCCCGCGCAGGTCCAGCGCTAGCACCCCGTATCCCGTCTCCTGCAACCGCGTGGCGAACTGGGCCCAGTCCTCTTTCCGGTGGCCCAGCATATGCAACAGCAGCACTCCCGCCGCCGGACTGTCCGGCGGCGGGTAGAACGTGCCCACCAGCGTCTCCCCATCCGCGGTAGCAATGGTGATCCGGCGGGTGTTGGCAGAGGGCAGCGGGGTGACCGTCGGCGAGGTGGGACCGAAGCTGCCCTCTGGAGTGGCGGTCGGAGCCGCTGTTCCGGTGTTGCAGGCGCCGAGACCGGTCAGGAGGAGCATCAACCAGATGGCAAGGGCAAAACGTTTCATCGGCCTTCCTTTCCCCACAGATGCGTGGTCCAAGTGTAGCACAACACGGTGAGCCCGCAACCGGCAGGGAGTCGGCGGACCGGCGAAACCGGCTAAAGCCTCTATCCTTCCTGCAGGTGAGGGGGATGCCGTGACGTGGGCCCCGGCGTTCGCACACAGCCTCCATCCCCCCAGCAAGCGGGTGGTACAGCGGCGGGCGGGCGTGGTGGGTGTGGCCCTCCCTATCCCCCCGCTTGCGGGGGGGATGCCCCGTAGGGGCAGGGGGGGCCAGGACCGGCTGGAGGTTCGTTCCCGTTTCTGCGTGCGGCGGGTCACAATCCGCCGCTTCCCCGTCACAACCTTCCCCTGGTGCTCCCCGGAAAGAGGAGTATACTAAAAAAGCTTGGAGTTTCTGAAGGGAGGTGTCCCTTGAAAGAGTTGACCGACCTGGCCCTCGATACAGCCCGCGGACGGGGTGCGACCTACGCTGACATCCGCATCGTCCGGCGGCACACACAGCAGGTGGCTACCCGCAACGGCGCTGTGGCTGAAGTGAGCGACGGCGAGACCATGGGCTTTGGTGTGCGGGTGATCGCTGGCGGAGCCTGGGGGTTTTCCTCCAGTTCACGGCTTGCTCCCCACGAGGTGGAGCGCGTGGCGGCAGAGGCGGTGGAGATCGCCCGCGCCAGCGGAACTGTCAGCAGGGAGCCGGTCGATATCGGCCCGCCAGAGATTCACGTCGCCACCTACCGCACCCCCTTCGAGATCGACCCCTTTGCGGTTCCTCTGGAAGCCAAGATCGACCTTCTCCTCGCTGCCGACGCCGAGATGCGGCGCGTGCGGGGGGTTCGCGCTGCCCGCGGCTTGCTGGTCTCCTGGCGCGAGAACAAGGCTTTTGCCAGCAGCGAAGGCTCCTACATCGAGCAAGAGATCGTCGAGGTCGGCGGGGGGATCGTCGCCTACGCCCTGGGGGAGATGGAGGCGCAGCAACGTTCCTATCCCAACTCCTTCGCCCGCGACCAGCGGACCGGCGGCTGGGAGATCGTGGAGGAGATGGACCTGGTTGGCAATGGCGAACGGGTTGCCAGCGAGGCGGTGGCGCTTCTCACCGCCGATCCCTGCCCAGCCCGAGTGACGACGCTCATCCTCGGCCCCACTCAACTGGCGCTCCAGGTCCACGAATCGTGCGGTCATCCCACGGAACTCGACCGCGTCTTTGGCACCGAGGCCGCCTATGCCGGGACCAGTTTCCTCACTCCAGAAAAACTAGGCACGTTTCGCTACGGCTCCCCCATCGTCAACCTGACCGCCGATGCGACGGTCCCCGGCGGCCTGGGCACCTTTGGCTACGACGACGAGGGCGTGCCCGCCCAGCGGGTCCCCCTGGTGCGCGAGGGTATCTTTGTCGGCTACCTGAGCTCACGCGAGACGATGGTCCAACTGGCAAAACTCCGCGGCGAGGACCCGGCGCAGGCTCGCTCCGGCGGGGCGATGCGTGCCTCCGGCTGGAACCGCATCCCCCTGGTGCGCATGACCAACGTCAACCTGGAGCCGGGGGAGTGGACCCTGGAGGAGCTGATCGCCGATACCGACGACGGCATCTATATGGAGATGAACCGCAGTTGGTCCATCGACGACAAACGGCTCAACTTTCAGTTCGGCACCGAGATCGCTTACGAGATCAGGCACGGACGCAAGGTGCGGCTCCTGAAGAACGGTATCTACACCGGGATGACACCCCAGTTCTGGGGTTCCTGTGACGCGATCTGTAACGCCGATCACTGGCGGGTGTGGGGGACGCCCAACTGCGGCAAGGGCCAGCCGGGCCAGATCGCGCACACCGGCCACGGCGCTGCACCGGCCCGTTTCCGCAACGTGCAAGTGGGCGTGAAACCGTAGGGGGAGATGATGAAGGGTGAAACTGCAATCCGCAAGCTTGCAGAGCGCGTGTTCGCCGCTGCGGAAGCCGACGAGACGGAGCTGCTCTTTTTTGGCCTGGAGGAGCGACTGACCCGCTTTGCCAACAACGTGATCCACCAGAACGTCGCCGAGACGGACGAGGCAGTGACGGTCCGGGCGGCCGTGGGCAAGCGCGTTGGCGTAGCTACGACCCGCGACCTGAGTGACGAGGGGTTGGAGCGGGTGGCGGAGGCGGCCGTGGCTGGGGCCAGGCTTCAGCCAGAGGACCCTGACTATCCTGGATTGTCGGGGCCGGTAACGGTGGAGCCGGCGGACGCATTCGACGAGCAGACCGCTGCTTATACTCCGGCCGACCGGGCGCGGGACGTGGGCGTGGTCTGCCGGCGGGCGGAGGAGGCGGGAGTGAACAGCTCCGGTGCGTTCCGCACCGCTGTCCACGAGTTCGGAGTTGCCAATAGCCATGGCCTGTTCGTCTACCACCAGGCGACGATGGCCGACCTGACCACGGTGGTGATGAGCGACGGCGGCGCCGGCTATGCCGCTGGGGCCTCCTGGAAGGTGGGGGAGGTGGACGTACCGGCGTTGGGGGCGGAGGCGGTCGGGCGCGCACTGCGGGACCGGAACCCTCAGCCGCTCGCGCCGGGGGTCTACCCGGTGGTGCTGGAACCATACGCCGTCATTGACATCGTCGCCTTTATGGGCCAGACGGCTGGAGCGATGGCAGTGGCCGAGGGGCGGAGTTGGATGATCGGCCGCGAGGGAGAGCAGACGCTCTCCCCCCTGGTCTCGATCTGGGACGACGGGCGGGACCCGGCTGGCTGGCCGTTGCCGTTCGACTTTGAGGGCATGCCGCGGCAGCGGGTCGGGATTGTGCGGCAAGGGGTTGTCGGGGGCGTGGTCACCGACCGCCGCTGGGCGAAAAAGATGGGGCGGCCTCTGACCGGTCACGCGCTGCCCGCGGCCCACCCATCGTCACCGTGGCTCAAGGCCAGCGGTGCGGGGCCGCTGCCGCTTCACCTGGCGATGGAGGCGGGAAAGCACACGGTGGAGGAGATGATCGCCGCCACAGAGCGGGGGCTTTACGTGACCCGTTTCCACTACACGCGAGTGGTCCACCCCCGCGAGGCGGTGATTACCGGCATGACACGGGATGGTCTCTTTCTGATCGAAAACGGGGAGATAACGACGCCGGTCAGGAACCTCCGCTTCACCCAGAGCTATGTGGAGGCGCTGGCGGGGGTGGAGATGGTGGGGCGCGAGGTCCATTGTGAGCGGCCCGGATACAGCGTGGTGCGCGCTCCGGCGCTCAAGCTCTCTGCCTTTCATTTTACCGGCGCTACTGCCTTCTAGCGCACCGTGAGCACGGCAGGGAGGCCAAGTTTGCCCTACAGATGGCGCAGCGGGGCCCAACTCATACGGTGAATTGGCGAGGGACCCAGGCGGGCCAAGGCTTCCCGGTGTTGGCGTGTGCCGTATCCCTTGTGCCGGGCAAAGCCGTAGCCGGATAGGTCCTCGTCGAGAGCGACCATCAGCCGGTCCCGTGCCACCTTGGCGACGATACTGGCGGCAGCGACGCTCAGGCAATGTGCGTCCGCCTTGGGCAACGCGCGCTGAGGTAGGTCGATCTCGGGCAGCCGCACATAGTCGATCAGCAGCGCGTCTACCGCGCCGTCCAACTGCTCCAGTGCGCGGGCCATTGCCCGCCGCGTGGCGGTCACGACGCCAACCTCATCCACCTCGCCGGGGGTGGCCCAGCCAATCCCCACTCCCTCGGCCACCTGTCGCACCCGTTCCAGCAGCCGCTCGCGCTGCCTGGGGCTGAGCTGCTTGGAATCGCGGACCCCTGCTAGCAGGTCAGGCAGGTCGGCCCGGTGCAGCGGCAGGACGACGGCCGCCGCGCAGACCGGCCCGGCCCACGCGCCGCGGCCGGCCTCGTCCAGCCCCGCCACGCGGGGATACCCGGCCGCGCGCAGCCCGAGTTCCTCTCGCAGGTCCGGCAGCGGGCGGGGTTCACGTCCCGTCATACAGCCCTCTGAGCTCGTTGAGCTTGACCCGCAGGATCTCGCGTCCCATCTCGACCGATTCGTGCAGATACTGGGCCAATTCCCCCTGCTGGCTCTTGGTGTCGCTTTTGTCGCGGTTGTACCAGCGGACCACCACCTCTTTGAGGCGGTAGCCCCCCTTTTCGAACAGGTGGAGCAGCTCGACGTCGTAGGCCGAGACCTTCCACCCTTTGGGGCGTTCCTTCTGCTTGAAATATTGCAACGAGGGAAAGACCCGCAGGGCCGCCTCGCGGCGGCACGACTTGAACCCGCATTGCGTGTCCACTATGTTTCGCAGCAGGACGAGGCGGCGGAGACCGAGAAAGACGACACTGCCCGCTTTGC
>JAOZPF010000058.1:5678-12791 GCA_029932895.1 Anaerolineae bacterium
TCTCCCTCTCGCGCGATTCCCCGCGAACCAATCACGACGTCAAAGCCCTCCTCGTACCACGGGAGAAGCTTGCCCAGCTCCTGGATCGGCGTCGACTGGTCCATATCGGTAAAAAGGACGATCTCTCCCCGGGCGGCCTGAATCCCTGCCCAGACCGCCGCTGGTTTGCCACCGTGAGGGACCTTCAGCAGCGAGAATCCCTCCTTGCCCTGGATGGAGCGGCGGATTAGGGCCTGGCTGTTGTCCGTCGAGCCGTCGTCAACGACGATGACCTCCCAGGGGTAGGGCTGCCCAGACAGGTAGCTGTGCACCTCGTCCAGCACGCCACTCTCTAGGTTTTTCTCCTCGTTCCAACAGGGGATGACGACGGAGAGGTAGGGCTTGGCTTCTGTTGCTTGCATACGGGCATACTAACACAGAACGGCGGATTTGTGAAGGGGGACAGGAGATTGAGCGGATGGGGACTCACCTCACCTGGCGGTTGAAACCGCGCCTGTGAGGGCCTTCGTCCGGCTGTCCACCTGCGTGGACAGGCACGTTCGCGTAGGCGGACGTCCAGCCGTAGGCTCGTGGTAGGCGATTTCAATCGCTGCGCCGGGCAACCTGGGTAGTAACCGCAATCCAGGACAAATTACTGTGCTACGATTCGTTTTTTCCTAAATTCGCTCTAGCAGCCTGTCGGAGAGACCTGTAGCATAGGGGTTCGTGCCTGTTTTTCGCAAGTTTTGGAACTGTTTTGCTGCCCATAGGCTGCCCACGAGGGGCTAAACTACATCTCCGATAACCTGCTAGTGTGCGTCTGATCTAACATTGTCAAAGTAGTAACGACAGAGAAACCCGGCCTGTTCCCCCTCCCCCACGCGGACCTGGCGTTTATGCGGCTGGCCCTTGCCCGCCTGGACGGGGTGGTAGCGTGCCGCTCCGCACCAGGTCGCTCAGCGCCTCAATGAGTGGGGACGGGGGGGTGTCGTGGTCGATAAAGGGGACCCGGGCGCGGATTTTGGCGTAGGCGGCTCGCGTGCCCTCCCCCAGCCGCGTCTCTGCGCCCAGCATCTCGCGGCGGAAATCGACCCCCTGGGCGGCGCACAGCAGCTCGATTGCCAGGATCTGCTCCAGGTTGTCCAACACGTGATGGCAGTGGTGAGCGGCCGTGGTAGCCATGCTCACATGGTCTTCCACATTGGCCGAGGTGGGGATAGTGTCGACGGTGGCGGGATGGGCCCATACCTTGTTCTCCGAGGCCAGCGCTGCTGCTGTGTAGTGTGCGATCATCAGGCCGCTCTCCAATCCGCCGTGGCGGGTGAGGAACGGCGGCAGCCCCATGCTACAGGCGGGGTCCATCAGCCGGGCTGTGCGCCGCTCGCTGATGTTGCCCAGTTCGGCCAGTGCCAATGCCGCGAAATCCATCACCAGCCCCATCGGCTCGGCGTGAAAGTTCCCGCCGGAGAGAATAACCGGTTCGCCATCCTCCTCGAAAAAGAGAAGAGGGTTGTCTGTGACCCCGTTCAGCTCCACCGCCACCCGCTCCCTGGTGATGGCTATGCTATCGCGCACCGCGCCGTGGACCTGGGGCATACAGCGGAGGCTGTAGGCATCCTGGATGTCGTGGGGGTCGTGCGGGCGGACGAAGGTGCTGCCAGCCAGCAGCCTGCGCAGGTTCGCGGCGCAGGCGATCTGGTGGGGGTGGGGGCGGATGGCGTGAATGCGCTCGTCAAAGGCCAGGACGGTGCCGTGGAGCGCCTCCAGGCTGAGGGCCCCGGCGACGTCAGCCACCCGCAGCGCGTTCTCCGCCCGCTGGACCGCCAGGGCGGCTAGAGCTGTGGTCATCGCTGTTCCGTTGAGCAGTGCCAGCCCTTCCTTGGCCTCCAGTTCGAGCGGCTGGATGCCAGCCCGGGCCAGTGCCTCCGCACCGGAGAGCCATTCGCCGTGGTAGATCGCCTCTCCCTCCCCGACCGTCACCAGCGCCAGGTGGGCCAGCGGCGCTAGATCGCCGCTGGCCCCCAGCGATCCGATCCCGGGGATCACCGGATGCACGCCCTGATTGAGCATCGCCAGCAACGTCTCCACGACCGTTGCGCGCACCCCGGAATGACCGCGAGCCAGCGTGTTGGCGCGGATGAGCATCGTCGCCCGCGTCGTCCGCTCGTCCAACGCCGGCCCCACCCCCGCCGCGTGGCTGCGAACCAGGTTCTGCTGCAGGGCCGCGACCTGGTCGCGGGGGATGATGCGGCTCTTGAACGCGCCGAACCCCGTGGTGACCCCGTAGGCCACCTCGCCGCGCTCCAGAATCGCGCCGATGCCGGCGCGGGCATGCTCCATCCTCTGCCGGGCCTGACCGTCCAGAGCGACCGGCGCTCCGTCCGCCACGGCCGAGACCTGCTCCAGGGTCAGATGCATTCCGTCTATGACGATTGCCTGAGCCATCATCCACCTCCAGCAGATGATTATATTCCACTTGGGCAAAAATGGAAGATTCCAGTCTCTGTGGTATAATAGCGCTCCTCATGATGGGGAAAAAGATAGTATGCAGGGTTTAGCGGGGTTGTCTCCTTTCTTGATCCTATTCGTCGGCATGGCGCTCCTGTTTGACTTTTTGAACGGGTTTCAGGATAGCGCCAATACCGTGGCGACTATGATCTCCTCGCGGGCGATGAGCCCGCGGGATGCACTTTTGCTCAGCGGTGCCGCCAACTTTGCCGGCCCGTTCCTCTTTGGCGTCGCCATCGCCACAACTATTGGTCACGAGGTGGTGGCGGAGCAGGCAGCGACCACCCTTGTGGTCATGGCTGCGCTCGTGGGAGCCATCAGTTGGAATATCATCACCTGGCTGCTGAGCATTCCTTCTAGCTCCTCCCACGCCTTGATCGGTGGGCTGGTCGGTGCCGCTGCGATGGGGCACGGCTTCCAGGCGATCCTCCTGCCCGGCCTGGAAAAGATCTTGTTGACGCTCCTGATCTCGCCGGTCTTGGGATTGCTCGCTGGCTACATTCTGATGAAGGTCACGCTTTTCCTGGCGCGGGGGGCTACGCCGCGCATCAACATCTTTTTCAAGCGCGCCCAACTGGTGACCGCGGCAGGACTGGCGCTGAGCCACGGCACCAATGACGCCCAAAAGACGATGGGGATCATCACCATGGGGCTTTTGGCCGGGGGCGCGCTCTCTAGTTTCACCGTGCCCACCTGGGTCATTATTGCCTGCGCCGGGGCGATGGCGCTGGGGACGGCGCTGGGGGGCTGGCGGATTATCCGCACCCTGGGTGGCAAGTTCTACAAGATACGGCCGGTGCACAGCCTGACATCTCAGATCGCCTCGGCGACGGTGATCCTAGGGGCAGCCCTCATCGGCGGCCCGGTCAGCACAACCCATGTCGTCAGCTCGGCCATCCTCGGAGTGGGCTCGGCCGAACGGCTGAACAAGGTCCGCTGGGGAGTGGTGAAGCAGATCGTCACCGCCTGGCTCCTGACCATTCCCTCTGCCGGCCTTATAGCGGCTCTCTGCTATCTTCTAGTCGAAAGGATTGTGAGGTAGAAAATGAGTTGGCTGAAACGCCTCTTCAAACCTCGACCGGACCGCTTTATACAACTATTGCTCCAACAGGCCGAGTTCACTGTGCTGGGGATGGAAGCGCTGTATGCGTACATGGAAAATCCTTCTCAGGAACAGGCGGATAAGGTCACGCGGCTGGAGAAGGAGGCGGACGAGGTGCGGCGCATCCTCATTGATGAACTGAACCGCACTTTTGTCACGCCTATCGACCGGGAGGACATCCACGCCCTCTCGCGCGCCATAGACGACGTGCTGGACTATGGCTACACCACCGTGGGGGAGATGACGATCCTGGAGGTGGCACCCAACAACTATCTGAAGCGGATCGTCTCTCTGCTGGTGGACGCAGCGCGCGAGATTCATATCGGGGTGATGCGCCTTTCGGACCACCCCGCCGTGGCAGAGGACCACGCGGTGCGGGCCAAGGCGTTGGAGAATCGGGTGGAATGGGTCTATCGCGAGGCCGTCGCCGCCCTGTTCAAGATGCCCAGGGACGTCGATCACGTGGTGGAGATGCTCAAACTGCGCGAGATCTATCGCCACCTGAGCAACGCGGCCGACCGAGGAGACGAGGCGGCTAACGTGATCACCGACATCGTGGTCAAAATGACCTAGCCTGGAGGCAGTGTGACCGAACACGGGGAGCCGCTGAGCGGGCGTGAGATGGAGATCCTCCGCTTGGTCGCCACCGGGGCGACCAACCGCGAGGTCGCTTACCAGCTCGATATCAGCGCCAACACCGTCAAAGTGCACCTGCGGAACATCTATACCAAGCTGGGGGCCGCCTCCCGCACCGAGGCGACGATGATCGCCGTGCGGGAGGGGTGGGTTGTGGTGCCCGAGGCGCGGATTGAGCCTCCGCCGGCCCCCCCGCCGCCGTTGCCCTGGTCCCGCCGGATTGCTCTCGTCGTTGCGGCGCTCGTAGCTGTTGGGGCGGCGGTGCTCTCCTGGCCTCGCCCAACCCCCGCCGCCACCTCATCTGGTGGGCTTCTCCCCGTCGGCGGTGGCCCGGCCCCGGCGACGCGCTATGGGCCGGGCACCGATTCCCATTGGAGCGAGCTAGCCCAGATGCCGACGCGCCGCGCCTGGCTGGGGTTGGCACCGTGGAGGCAACGTATCTATGCCATCGGCGGGGAGGGACCAGGAGGCGTCAGCAGCGAGGTCGAGATCTATACCCCCGCCAGCGATACCTGGACCCGTGGAGCAGCCAAGCCTACCGCGGCCGCCTACGTGGGGGCCGTAGCCCTGGCGAATCGCATCCTGGTCCCCGGTGGCTGCACCGACGACGGGGTGGCTCTGGACGTCGTGGAGGCATACGACCCCGAGGCCGATGCTTGGGAGACGGTGGCCCCTCTCCCCCGCCCTGTCTGCGCCTACGCTCAGGCGGTCTATGAGGGTAAACTCTACCTGTTCGGTGGGACCGATGGGGAGCAGTACCTGGCGACGACCTATGTCTACGACCCGGAGGAGGACCGTTGGGAAGAGCGGGCGGCGATGGATCAGCCGCGGGCATTGGCTGCGGCGGCAACGCTGGAGGAGCGTATCTATGTCGTCGGGGGGTACCGCAGCGGGCAGGAGCTGGCGACCTGTGCCGTCTACAACCCGGTTGCGGATAGCTGGGCGGATTGCGAGCCACTCACGATGGCCCGGGGCGGCCTGGGGCTTGTCACCCTGGGAGGACAGATCTATGCCATTGGCGGTGGGGGCTGGGTGGGGTACTTGGGCTTTAACGAGCGGTATGCGCCTGCCGAGGGGCGCTGGGTAGCCGTGGAGACCCCGCTGACGGGTGGTTGGCAGGGGGCCGGGGTGGCGCTGATGGACCTGACCGTCTATGCCGTGGGCGGCTACAGCAACGACTATCTTAGCCTGAACCTTGTCTTTGAGCCTCTGCCTTTCCGCATTTTCGTCCCCGCTACCGAGCGGTGAGCGGACCGTCTGTCGGCTTGCTCTAGAGCGGCTCGCCAGCCAGGCGAGCGATCCTCGGGCCGGTCTCCCGCCAAGAGATCTTGGAAAGCCCAAGTTTCTGCCGCAGCCGGTTGCTATCCATCCCCGCTCTGTAATCCCGCACCGCACAGGTCCAACGCAGCGTCTCGAAAGAAAGGCTGGCGGCTAGCTCGGCCTGCTCGGCGATTCCCTTCAGCACATACTCTAGGTTGCGCGCGGTGCAGGGGAAAAGCTGCTCCTGGGGCTGGTACTGGGCGCGATATTCGTCCAGCACTGTGGGCCACTCGTCGGGGAGGCTCAGCTTTCGTTCCTTGTGTCGCCGCCGGGGGTCGGCATAGCGGATCCAGAGGAATGGTTGGGCGGAGAGGTCGATGTGGTTGAGGACGATAGCCATGCACTCGCCCTTTTTGATGCCGGTGTGAAGGAGAAGAGTGAGCAGGAGGTGCGGGCGGGCATCGGGCCGCGTGCTCTTGCGGAGTGCCTGGGTGACGTCCAGCACCTGTTCCACCTCCTGGTCGGAGAGGACTTGGGGCAGGGCGGGCATCACCGGCCTGTGGACGACGGGCGCGGCAGGGTCCTCAGCCAGTACGCCTGTTTCGGCCAGCCACTCGAAAAAGACCTTGATGGTGGTGATGCGGCGGGCCAGGGATTTGGGGTTGCAGGGCACACCGCGTCCACTGACCAGCCAGCGAGCAAAGTTGTTCAGCTTGTGGGTGCTGATCTCCCCGATGGCGGTCCCGATGCCGACGAACTCGGCCAGGATCTGGAGATCGGAGTTGAAAGCCTGGACAGTGTGAGGGCTAAAGTCACGTTGCTGCATATAAGGTTGAAAGGCTTCGATCGCGGTGCGCAGAGAGGAGCGGGCGGTGATGCCGGCTGGTGGTTTCGGTTGTGGCGCGATTGCCTCTTCTCGCACCTGGTCAGGGGGCCCTTGTCCCATCTCTTCCTCCTTCGCATAGTCCTTTGTTTGACATAATTGTACACTGAGCGTGGTGTGGTGTCAAGCCCTGCCGGGGCGGGCGCAAGACCTGCCCCTACCGCGCCCCAGCTCAAAAGCCAAGCCCTGCGGGCTGGAACCGGTCCCTCGGCGGGATGAGCTTGCTGCACCAGCATCCAAAAGGGAAGCTGCCTCGTTTGGCGAAGCGGGGAGAGGCGTGGTAGAATGGGAACCCACTGCGAGAAGCGAGGAGCGGGAATGGAGCATGACAATGTGCTGAGCGAGGCTGTCGGCATCGCGCGTGAGGCGGGAGAGATCGTGCGCCGCGCCTTCCCGCGCGGGCCGTATGCTCGCGTCGAGTTCAAGGGGGAGGTCAACCCCGTCACCGAGATCGACCTGGCTGCCGAAGCTCTGATCCGAGGCAAGTTGCGGGCCACCTTCCCAGGCCACCGCATTTTGGCTGAGGAAGGGGGCGGGGATGCGTGGCAGGAGCCGGGGCCACCTATCTGGGTGGTCGATCCGCTGGACGGCACGAACAACTTTGCCCACGGCTTTCCCCACGTGGGCATCTCGTTGGCCCTGCTGGTCGATGGCGAGCCCGTGGTGGGGGTGGTCCACGATCCCCTGCGGGGCGAGACCTTTGGTGCCGTCGCGGGAAGTGGGGCGCGCCTGACTGGTGAGCGCG
>JAOZPF010000295.1 GCA_029932895.1 Anaerolineae bacterium
GCCACAAGGGCCTATGCTACGGGCACGAACCGGCTAAAGCCTATATTCCATAGTGGGACGAATTATTGGTCCTGGCCTCTTGCCTTGCTTGCCTGGTGTGCTATAATCCAAATGCTAAGAGGAGCAGTTATGGGAAGTGAGTATCGCTGTCCGGCCTGTGGGAATACGACGCTGCAACCGGCCCCAGACGGCACGTTGGTTTGCGTGCGCTGTGGGGCTGTTTCGGTGGCAGAGGGGCCGACCTGTCCAGAGTGTGGGGAGGTGAATCCACCGGGAGCCAGGTATTGCAGCGCATGTGGTCACGTCCTGGACCTGGTCGGCCATGTGGTGGAGACGCGGTTGCTCTCGTCACTGGAACAGCGGGAGCGGATCCGCCGGCAAGCGGCGATGCTGAAGGAGCAGGCGGAGGCGGCCTCCGAGGAGCGGATGCGCCGGATGTGGGAGGAGGAAAAAGAGCGCCTGCAGGCCCTGGCGCAATCGAAAGCGGAGCAGGAGCGCCAGGAACGCAGGCTGTTGATCGGGGTGATTGTGTTCGCAACGCTCGTGATGGTGGCGCTCCTGGCCTGGACGCTATTGACTACTGGGGGAGGGGGAGCGCCTGGAGTCACCCCGACCTCTCTCCCGTTCTGATGGGGGGCGAGATGATCGGTGTTCTCACGGATACGACGGCCAGTATTCCCCAATTACTGGTGGAAAGGTTAAAGATCGAACTGGTGCCCTACTACATCCACCGCGGCCTGGAGACACTGCGCGACATGATCGATGTTGCGCCAGATAGTTTTGCCCGTTACCTGGCGATGGCCAAAAAGCTGCCGACCACTTCTGCGCCTGGTCCGGGGGACTATTTGGTCGGCCTGCAGCGGTTGGCCGCGCGGGCGCGCGAGATCGTTGTGCTGACGATGACCTCCAAGGGGAGCGGCGGTTATCAGGCCTGCCGCGCCGCGGTCGATGTTCTGGGCGAGCGGATGCCGCAGGTGCGGGTGGAGGTGGTCGATACCCTGCAGGTGGGAATGTCCCATGGCTGGGCGGCCATTGAGGCGGCGCGGGCCGCGCTCAAGGGGCTGGAGTTTGGCCGGGTGGTGGAGCGGGCCGTCGAGGTGGCCCGCAAGGGGGTGATGATCCAGACCGCCGACACGCTCCGCTACCTCTATATGGGCGGGCGCATCGGTCGTGCCCAGCGTCTTGCCGGGTCGCTGCTCAACATCAAGCCGCTGATCGGGATGGAGGACGGGGTGATCGTGCCTCTGGGAACTGCCCGCAGCCGCGCCAAGGCATACGCCAAGATGATCGAGCTGATGCGGCGACGGGTGGGGGAGGGGGCCCGGGTGGCGGTCGCTTTTACCCACGTGGCGGCGCGTGAGCAACTGGAGCAGCTCAAGACACAGGTGCTGGACCACTTTGAATGTGTGGAGGTTCTGGTCTCTCCTCTATCGCCAGCGTTGGGGGTCCATTCGGGGCCGGGGACGGTGGGGATGAGTTTCTACCCCATCTGATGAACCTGGTCCGAGGCGGTGGGGAGGGTAAAGAAGAACGTACTGCCCTGCCCTGCCTCGCTCTCTACTCCGACCTCCCCGCCAAGCCGTTCCACGATATGTCGCACGATAGAGAGGCCCAGCCCGTGCCCCGTGGCGCGGGCCTGGGCCAGCCGCGTGAAAGGCGTGAAGAGTTGGCTCTGCATTTCTGGGGGAATGCCGGGGCCGTTGTCGCGCACCCAGAAGCGGGCCGTGCCGTTGGGTTCTAATTGCGCTCCCAGTTCCACGCGAGGCGGCTGACCGCCGTATTTGATGGCATTGCTGATATAGTTGGCCCACACCTCTTCGACCCACGGTGCATATCCCTGCGCTGCGGGCCACGTTTGGGGCAGGACCAGCTTGGCCTGGGACTGTTCGATCAGGTAGGCCAGGCGACGTTCGACCTCGCCCACGATGTCCGCCGTGTCCAGTGGGCCGATCTCGACCTCCGCCATCGTGCGCACACCGGCCAGTAGCAGCAGCGCATCGATGATGTTGCCCATCTTGGTCACGCCCTTCTGAATGGTCTGCAAGTGCTTCTTGGCTTCCTCCTCCGAGAGTGAGCTGTAGAGGTACTCGAGAACCTGGGCGTGTCCGCCGATAGTCGTCAGGGGGTTCTTGAGATCATGGGCCACGGTGTGGGCAAAGGCGTCCAGCTCCTGGATGAGTTGTTCCCGCTCCTCCTCCGCTCGCTTACGCTTGGTGATATCTCGCAGGGCGATCAGCCGACCGGTGAGGTGCCCGTGCCTGTCCTGCAAGGACGAAAACCGCAAGTCGAAGGTGCGTTGTTCCTCCCCTTCTCCCAGGGCGACCTCGCGTGATTCGTGGCTATCGCCGTGCTGTTCCGGCAGGTCGAACAGGCGCGGCAGTACCTCGGCGGCTAGCTGCCCGATGGCCTCCGCCGGCGCGCGGTTGATGACCCTGGACGCAGCGGGGTTGAGGTCGATGATGCGCTCTCGGTCGTCGAGGACTATGACACCATCAACCATCTCCTCGATGATCGCATCTCGGGCGACCGGCACAATATCCAGCAGGCGAAAGCGAAAGATGCCCAACGCAAGCAGGATGCCGGCGATGACAAAGGCAAAGGGGGTCAGGTCGAGGGGAAAAGAGACCAGATGGAAGGTAGAGAGGATATTCCCCAGGATAGGCGTCACCGCCCCTAGCAGCAACATAGAGGTCTGCCCGCGGTAGGGGCGAGGGGAGCGGATCAGGGTCTGGATGAGTAGGGCTGTGCCGACGAGGATGATGCTGTAGGAGTAGGCGGTGTGAATCCAGAACGCCATGCCATGGCTGGCGTACCAGACCGTGATGGGGCCGCTGGTTTCGAGCTCGATGTGGGACCAGATCAGGTGGTGGGTCCCGTTGCTCCAGGCCAGCAAGGCCACGGCGATGGGCTCGATTGAGAGCAGCGCGATATTGCGTTGGGTGAGCCAGCGATCGCGCCCGGTGTACTGAATGGCAAAGGCGAGCCAGGCCGTTGGCACGGCGACGATGCCCAGATAACGGATCTGGCTCCAGACGATTTTTGTCTCCAGGTCGGCGCTCGTCAGCCGGAGCGCATAGGCCAATGCCCACCAGCCCACGGCGAGCATAAGGACGGTGAGGGGGACGGCACCTGGCGCTGGACGGCGGCGGTAGGCGAAGAAGGCGACGCCGAGTGAAAAGGCGACAACCAATATCAAGGGGAAGACATAAGGAGTGTATTGCCAGTCCATCCCTCGCCTTTCGCGTTTATTTTTCCCGCCAATCAGGATTACCCAACAAGAGTATAGCGCAATAATATAACCGCGTCAACTTTATCCGGGTCAGATAGGCCCAAGCCCTGGGGCTGGCGACCGAGCGGGCG
>JAOZPF010000296.1 GCA_029932895.1 Anaerolineae bacterium
ACCGGCGACCACCGCCGGAGTTGGCGGCGGTGCTACCGGCGTGATCTCTGGCGGAGCCGCGCACCCGACCAGGAGTAGACCGCCCAGCAGGCAGATCATTGCTCCTCCCAGGGTTGTCAGGATTCCTGTTCTCCTCATGCACGCTCTCCTTTGGAGCCTGGCGAAGGTCTGGTGACCCTCGCCAGGCTGTGCAGTTCCCGTTCCCTCGCTAGGGCAGTTCGTGGGCCTCGGTATCGACCGGGTAGTTCTGGGTCATATCGTCGTTCCAGCGGGGGACACCCTCGCGGATGGCCCAGGAAGCGGAGCCGAACTTTAGGCTGTAGGCATCGTAGCCGAGCATATTGAGGGCGGCGGTGACCTGACCGGCAGTCTGTCCGGTGTAGCAGTAGACGACGACCTGGCGGTCGGAGGGGATGGTGGCGATGGTGTCGGGGGTAAAGAGGGTGCCGGCGGAGAAGTTGACCGCGCCGGTGACGTGGCCGACCTGATAGTCCTCGGGCTTGCAGATGCTGATGATGAAGGGGTCGTTGGAGTCGTCGCCGTCGTTGAGGTTGTCATAGACCGCCTCGGCGGTGATGAGCTTCATTCCCGCGCCAAAGTAGGCAGCGGCAGCGTCGGCGACGTCCGCGCCCAACGGTTCGGGCAGGTCGTAGGTGTCGGTGGCCTCGTGGGCTTCGGTGTCGAGGGGGTAGGCCATGCTCATATCGTCGTTCCAGCGGGGGCCGGTGGTGATGGCCCAGGAGGACATACCGAACTTTAAGCTATAGGCGTCGTAGCCGAGCATATTGAGGGCGGCGGTGACCTGACCGGCGGTCTGTCCGGTGAAGCAATAGACGACGATCTGGCGGTCGGTGGGCAGGGCGGCGAGGGTGTCGGTGTTAAAGATGTCGCCAGCGGCGATGTTGACCGCGCCGGTGACGTGGCCCTGGGCATAGTCGTCGGCGGGGCGGATGTCGAGGATGAGGGGGTCGTTGGAGTCATCGCCGTCGTTGAGGTTGTCATAGACCGCCTCAGCGGTGATGAGCTTCATCCCGGCACTGAAATAGTCAAACGCTGCACCGAGTAATGGCGACTCGGTTGGCTCCTCGGTTGGGGCTTCGGTGGGTGCTTCTGTTGGAGCCTCGGTCGGGGCCTCGGTGGGCGCCTCCGTAGGTGCTTCAGTTGGAGCTTCGGTCGGTGCCTCAGTTGGCGCTGCCGTGGGGGTCGGTGTGGGGGTGGGCTTGCAACCCGCCAGCGCTAGGCCAGCGAGCAGCACCACCACGACGACCAGGTTGAGTAGGGTGGCTCTCTTTTGCATTCCTTCTGCCTCCTTGTGTGAACAAATTGTGCGTTTTCTCTTATTCTGCCTCTTGCTTCCTGCCTCTTATCTCACATCCGACCACGCCGTATCGGAGAGGTGACAATCGGTGCATGCTTGCTCTGCATTGCACGTGTCTGGGTCGAGTTGGTGACAGGAGTCACAGTTGGACGGGATCGCGGCATAGTCCTCAAAGTGACAACCCTGGCAGGCGACGGTCGTGTGGGCGCCGACGTGATAGTCCCAGATAGTAGTGTGGTCAAAGCTGCCCTCTTTGACCTCGTTCCAGGCATAGCCGTCAGTGTGGCAATCACCGCAGTTCTGCCCTGCGCCAAACTCATGGTAGGGGGCGTGGCAGTCCTGGCAGGTATAGCCGCTGATGGTGCGGAAGAGAGGTTGGGTATGGCACTCGAAGCAAGCGAGTTCTGCGTGGCGGCCATTGAGCTCCAGCGGGTGAATCGCCAACTGAGTACTGCTCCACGTCTCGGTGGAGATGTGACATGTCTCGCAATCCAGGTCGGTCACGTCGTGCGGACCGATGTGGCAGCCGGCGCACTTGAGTCGCTCTGGAGGCACATCCTGTTCCTCGTGACAGTGGATACAATAGTCCCCTAGTCCCTCGTGGGTGCGGACCGGGGCGACACCGTGGGCCACCGGGCCGTGGCAGTTGCTGCAACTGCAAACCTCGCGCCCCTCGTGGATGCCCCATAGGATGCGTTCGTGGGGGGTTTGGATGTGGTCCTCGGGAATCTCATTCGGCACACCCTCGTGGCAGGCCAGGCAGACGCGCCCCGCTTCGCGGTAATCGCTGGGATCAGAGATCAGGCCCTGGTGAGCAGTCTCTTTATCGTCGCTCTGCCCGTTTCCGCTGTGGCAGGTGACGCAGCCCAACCGTCCGTGGAGGGAGATCACCTCGTCATCAGAGATGAGCACGTGTTGGACATCTTCGCCGCCAGCGCTGGCCTGTAGAATGGCCTCGTCGGTGTGGCAGCTCACGCAGCCGGTGGAGAGTGGGGCGGCGTAGGGCACGTGAACTAGGGTGGGGGTTGGCTCCGAGTGAGGGGTAATTGCTTGGACGGCAGGATCCAATACCAATCCGATGAGGATGGTAAAGATCACCAGGCCGAACCCGATTGGAACGACAGACCATCGTGGCCAGTTGGTAGGGAGCATCCTGTGCCTCCTTACAGGGCGGCTATGATGCCGCTGACGACGACCAAGTAACGCAGGAACAATCCGGCCACGACAATGCCAATGCCAGAGCCGAGGCCGGACAGGGCGGAGTGGCGTCCCATACCGGCGGCGTAGGCTTGGACGATAAAGGGGAAGATAAAGCCGGGCAGGACGATCAGTACCCAAAAGACGATGCTGTGTGGGCCGACGACGATGCCGTAGGCCGACTGGGCGGCCGCGCCGCCGTCGATGAAGGCGGTGATAAGCAATAACCCCAGTAGCAGAGTTTCAATGCCGATCATTGCCAGGTGGATGAGGGGCAGCCGGTGGATGCGGTGGAAGACTTCTGGCATGACCAGTGTGGAGGACAGGTCAACGGTCAACCCCACGCCGGTCGAGAGGGCTGAAACGAGAAAGAGGAGTGGTAGCATGGGAATGGGGATGAACGGCAATACCCAGGTGGACCAGAATGGGATGGCGGGGCCGACGGCGCTGAGCAGGACACCGGTGTAGACAGCGACTCCCACGGCAAAGATGCTGCCTGCGGCAGCCGCAACCCGCTTGGCCCGCCGAAGCGGGAATTGCTGCAGGAAAGCCAGTCGTTTGGCCAACTTGTGGTTCTTGATCCGTTCCCATATGGAGGGATAAGAGTCCATTACCTCCAGGAAGCCGTAGATGAATGAGAGGGGGATGAAAATAGAAAGTATCCAGACCCCCCATGTCATCACCGAAGTAAAATGGGTGAGCATATAGGCGATGCGCCATGGCTCCCGCAACCCTGCTCCCAGGTCAAAGATAAGCAGCACTGCACCCAGGGCGACCACTGGACCGGGCACCGTCGCACCGACCAGGGTGACGGGGCAGAACTCGAATTGGTACCGCTT
>JAOZPF010000297.1 GCA_029932895.1 Anaerolineae bacterium
CATTGGCAAGCCAGTTTTTCGCCCGGATGGGCGCGGGCTGGACCGAAAAAGTTCCGAAAAATCAAGTTTCTGAACGATTGCCCCTGTGAGTGCGCAATCGTTACGTTGAAGGGGCATCGAGTATACACTTTTGTTGCGCCTGGATCAGCCGGTAGAGCATCATCGGAACCGGAAGAGTTTTCAAATGATTTCCATTTCAGTGAGGAGATTGGGTACTTGTCTCGTCGAGAGGAAAGGGAACTTCGCTCGAGTAGAGAATATATGCAATGGCTGGCTAATGCGTTGGAGCGACCATTTATGGAAAAACCATTTACCAGAGAGTTATATAACCGCTACAATGAGGCCTTGCTTCGTTTGTCCCGCTGGCCGCTTACACAGAGTATGATGAAGATCAACCTTATCAGTTGGATCGTTCAAGTGAGAATATTTCTTGGATTTGCTGAGGCAGAATACATTGACTAACCCTGCACGCAGCGGACTTGCGAACCTAGTGCCCAGTCAATTGGGGTAACGTGAGGGGAGCGTAGGCAAGTGCGGTCTTGCATTTGTGGCAGGCGGCGGCGCCTAACCGCTCACTGGTGCTGACCGGGCTGAGCGGGGCGGTTAGCGAAGTTGGGCAAGCCTGCGGTCGGGGTTTGAGGTGAGTTGTGCCTCGCCTGGGCCGCCCGGCAGCACAGCTCGATTTTGTTGGGCGGCACTATTGCTCATACCAACTAAACAGCCCGAATGACTATGCTTACACCGGGGTAAACTGCTCGCTGCCGCTGGTTGGTCCGTCCAGAATCGTGCTGCTGAACTCCCTGTCCCCAGGCCGGCCGATAAGCCGGGTTCTGTCGGGGGCGGTCATCTATCTGGAACGACGGTTGCCCGCCGCCTCAAGCGGCCTACCCGGAGCTCGAACGGGACGGGCCGCCCCTGCTCGCTCCTGTTTGGCCTTGCTCCCGGTGGGGGTTGCCTGGCCGCCCGTGTCGCCACGAGCGCCGGTGGTCTCTTACACCACCTTTTCACCATCACCGGCCCGGTCGCCCGGACCGGCTGTCTGCTTTTCTGTGGCCCTTTTCCGTCGGGTTACCCCGCCTGGGCGTTACCCAGCACCGTGCCCTGTGGAGCCCGGACTTTCCTCACCCCGCGTAGCGGGGCGCGACCGCCTGGCCGACCTGGGGACGGTCGTCATCATAACACGTCCCCATTGCGCTGTCAAGGAGTCGGCGTGACATAGTAGCGGATGCGGAAAGCGGCCTCGGCTTGCACCTCTCCATCGATGGTGAGGGTGACGGTGTACTCTCCGCCCCGCAGGACGAACCCGTCGGGATTGAAAAGAGCAACCCAACGGCTCCCCCGGCTTCCGTCCCGCTCCAGGTCCCAAAGGTGATCCTCCCGCGCCACCTCCACGCCGTTTCTGGTCCAGACCACCGACCAGGCCAGGCCGTCCCGCATCCCCGTGTAGTCGAAGGCGGCATAGACCGCTTTGGTGTTCCAGTCGAACTCGTTCCCCACCAGGAAAGGCTCGCTGGGGTTGAGCATACCCAGTCCGATGGTCAGCCCGCTAAAGGCGGACGACGCCGGACGAGGGGTGGCGGTGGGGGTGGGGGTAGCGGTGGGAGTGGGAGTGGGGGGGAGGGGAGTCGCCGTCGCTGTGGGAACGGCGGTGGGCTGAGGGATGGGGGTGGGCTGGGGAGCGATAGCGTCCCAAGGGAATGAGGCGACGGCTACCAGGCCCGCCAGCACCACCAGCGCGGCAGCGCCGACCAACACCCACACCCACACCGGCGTCGTCGGGATGGTCCGGCGGTCGGCGTAAGGTCGGGGCCACCGCTCCCGGCTCAGTGGTAAAAGGCCTATCTCGGGCGCTTCCTGCCCCGCCTCGTGGAGGATGGTCGCCAGGAAGCGCATATAAGCTCGCAGTTGGCTCCGCTCACCAGGATCGGCCACGACCTCGCCCGCCTGCCGCGCGTCGTCCAGGAAAGCGCCAATGTCTCCCAGGAACGTCTCGTCCGGTTCGCCAGCCAGGCTTTGGGTGACCAGTCCCTGGTACCGCTCCCTCAGCCGCTCGAACACCTGGCTCATCTCGTCCCTCCTTGTTCCACCGCGCTGACAAAAGCGCGCAGCGCCCGGTCCACCTCCATCAGCGCGGCCTCGCACGCCTGCTCCAGCGCGCTCGCCAGGTCGGCCAGCGCGACCGGGGCACCGAGCTCGTCCAGCAGGTTGTCCCTCACCTCCTGGCTCAGCAAATTTATGCGCGCCGCCCACGCCGCCGAGGGGGCGGCGTCCAGAAGCAGGTCGATCTGCTCCTGGCACGGCCTCCACAGTGTCGCCAGCCCGCTCGGCCCCTCCGGGCTGCCAATCGCGGCCTGGAACGGACCAAGCGCGGCCCGTAATCGAATCAGGTGGTGCAGGTGCCGGCTGATAGCTTCTATTTTGGTGTCACTGGTCGCGTTCTGTTCATTCCCGCTCATCTCTCGCTTCTCTCCTCGGCGGTCGGTATGGACCGCAGGGCCTCGATCTGTTCCTGGCTGATCTCGCGCCACACCGGGTCCTCTCCCTCCAAGAGGTACCGCTCCAGATCGGCGATGCTTCCCTCGATGTCCCCGCCTGTCTCTCGGGCCAGGCCCCGCATGAACCACGTCTCCGCCCGGTCGGGGTCGAGCTGGAGCACGCGCGTGAGGTCTCGGATTGCCTGCTCGTTGTCGAACCGTTCCCGCCACAGCAGCAGCGCCCGGTCGTAGAGCGGCTGCACAAAGCCGGGATCTAGTTCGACCGCGCGCGTCAGGTCGACCACCGCCCGCCGGTATTCCTCCCGGTCGCCGTGGAGGTGCCCCAAGCGGCGGTGCGCCCGCCCGCGAATGTGGTAAAAGCGGGCCAGCCATCGCTGCCAGCGTCTGGGCTGAGGATTCGGGTCCATCAGGTATGATTATAGCCAAGCGGGGCAACTGGACAAATCGGGCGAATTGCGGTAGAATACGGCTCGTTGTTACCGTCAGGAACCTGCCGCGTGCAGGGAAGGTATTTGGAGGAGAACGTGGCGAACACCAAATCGGCGATCAAGAACATTCGCAAGAGTGCGCGCAGACAGCGACATAACCAGGTATTCCGCAGTGGAGCGCGGACTGCGGTGAAAAAGGCGCGTCTGTTGATTCAGGGAAAGAAGCAGGAAGAGGCCCGCGAGGCCGTGCAGGTAGCGTACAAGGCGCTGGACAAGGCGGCCCAAAAGGGAATCATCCACAAGAACAATGCCGCCCGGCGCAAGGCGCGGCTGATGCACCTCTATAACCAGACGTTTCCGGGCGAGTAGTGCCCCTTTGCTGACCGGCACGCCGCTGCCCACGGGCAGCGGCGTGCTTCTATTCC
>JAOZPF010000059.1 GCA_029932895.1 Anaerolineae bacterium
ACGGCGTGCTTCTATTCCTCCCCCAGGCCAATCCCCTCGGCCAGTAGCTGCACCGGCCCGACCAGGCCGGGAACGGCAGTGGGTAGTTCCCCTCGCCCCGCTGGCGATGCGAGTGCGGGCACAAAGCCCACCTCTGCCACGATCTCGGGGCAGGATCCCCATAGCTCCCGCACGCCGGCGACCAGGTCCCGTGCCGGGGGGGCGGATGGGGCGCGGCGGACCAGAACGATGACGACCCGTTGTGATGTTCCCAGGTCCCGCAACGTTGCCAACGTCTCAACCGTCGCCGCCACTCCCCGCGCGGTGGGGGAGGTCACCTGGACCAGTACGTCGGACCCGGCGAGTGGCTCCAAAGCCCAGGGACTGCCGCCCGGCACCAGGGCCGGCAGGTCGATGATGACCAGAGAGTGGGAGGCGCGGGCTGCCGCGACTAGCGCCGCGAGCTGCCCTTTTTCCGCCATCCCCTCCGCAGGCCGCGCCGGCCCCAGGAGAAGGTGCATACCAGCCTGCTCGCTTCCCTCTCCCCACGCCACGTGCTGCTCCGCCGCTTGCAGCTCTCCAGTCGCGAAAAAGGTTGTGACGTTTGGCCGACGCGGCAGGCAGAGGACAGCCGAGATAGAGGGCTCGGCGAGGGCCAGGAGAGCCACGTCTGTTCCCCGCTCCGCCATCAGCCCCGCCAGCGCCAGCGCCAGCGTGGTCCGGCCCGTGCCGCCGGCCGGGCCGGACCAGAACGATACCACCTTCCCGCTGCGCTCCGGCCCGCTAGCTGCAACCCGCGCCGAGACCAGGTCGGTCAGACGGACCGGCGTATGCTGTTCTTTTTGGGCATGGGGTCGCTCTCCCTCCGCTTCAGCGGCGAGGGGCCGCAGCGTCACGGTGCTGCCAGCCAGGACCCCCGCCCCCACCAGCGTCTCCTCGTCCGCCAGGCAGCTCGCCTGGTAGAACAGGCCATACTCCCCCGCCGGCAACCCCAGAGCCTCCACCAACGCCGGTAGCCACTCCCCCACCGCTACCTCCCCCGGCAATTCCAGGTCCGCCGGCTCCGGCAGACCAGGCCCGCGCAGGGTCACGACCACGGATTGCGTCTCCATATGGGAGTCATCCTCGACAAACCGCCGCCAAGCCCGGTGTCGTCCGTTCGGTCACCGAGGGGGCGAGTTATCCTCTCCCTCGGAGCACTGCTCCTCTCCCGTCGCTATGTCGAGCACGCAGGTTATCGTAGGGATAAAGCTCTCGCCGGGAGTGTCGCCGGGGATGATACGGTAGATCAGCTGCGAGCTGTCCGGCGACCACCGACCGTCGTATGCGCTTCTGGTTGTATTCAGCTCCTGTTCCTCCCCCGAGAACGGGTTGAGCAGGTAGACGCGGTCAATGGTCCAGTAGGTCATTGGCTCTGCCGGGAGCGAGGAGGAGCCGATGGCGATCCACTCGCCATCTGGCGACCAGGCCGCCCATATCTCCTCAGCCTCGTCGTCGGTCAGGCGCATGCTCTCCTCCCCGTCGATCTGTTCTATCACCAGGTCATACGGGCCGTCGATCCGCGTCTTGACCAGCATCCATTCGCCGTCAGGAGAGATGTCCAGCACAAAGATAACCTCGCTCTCCATAATCACCATGTCGGTTCCATCCTCCAGGTCCAGAAGGTGGGCCGTAAAGTTCTCATCCTTGTTCCCGGAGTAGAGGATGCGGTGGTTGTCGGGGAGCCAAAAGAGGCTGCGCAGCAGAATGCCGTGGTGATAGGTCGTCTGCCCGCCGGTGAGGAGGTCTATCACAAGTATGTCCTGGCTACTGTGACCGCCGGGCAGGCAGGCGATTGCATGACCATCCGGCGCGACGGGCGAGCCATAGGCCATAACACTAGAGTAGGGTTGGCACTCGTCGCTGAACGGGATGCGGGGTTTGGGTGTCCTTGTGGGTTCCGGGGCCGGCTGCGTCGGGGGAAGGGTGGGTGGGATAGAGGTGGGCGCCGTGGAAGAGGCCGGGCCACAAGAGGCCAGAACCAGCATGATTGTAGATATTGCTACTGTGAAGTGAACTTGGGCTTTCATTGCATATCCGCCTTTTTGGCCATAAGATTAGGTATGTGGAATACGTTTTCGGGGTCCACCGGGGTCAGGACCGTCGCATCGTACCAGCGGATGTCGCCGGAGGCGCGGACGTCCATTCCGGGAGCGCCAAACCGCACTTCGGTGTGCAGATGGACGCCGGAGGCGTTCCCCGTCTGGCCCATTGTCCCCAGCACGGTTCCGTTGGTGACGGGCGTCCCACTTGGCGGCAACTCCTCCACCGGGTCCGCCAGGTGGGCATAGATCGCATAGGCGGAGTCGCCTTCTTTGTACTCTGCCATCTGGGTTGCCCAGGGTGGAAGGGTGTCGGCCGGATACTCGACGATCACATAGTGCCCGTACCCTCTCTGTTCTCCCGAGAAGACGACGGTGCCGGTGGTGGAGGCCATGACATGGTTATCCCCGTCTGTAGGCCCGTAATCTGTGCCGATGTGCACTCCCCTCCAACCATCATTGATCATGCCGTTCGTGTAGGAGATGGTGTCCATGAACTTGTACCCGCCGGGTAGCATCGACGCGAGGGGCAGGATAAACAGCGGCGCGCCGCTCTTGCTTGGCGGCGGCGAGGGGGGCGCTGACGAACTGGGATGGCCCTCTCCCGCTGCCATAGCGTAAAAGCCCGCCAGGCCTGCCGCGGAGAGGGCTCCTGCCGGGTCGTACCGGTCTGGCCCGTACCACTCGACCCAATCCATCTCCCCAAAGTTGTGTGCAGCGGCGGCGTCCTCCTGAGAAAACGCTTCCGCCACCCGCGTTAGCAGGCGGCTCAGCTCATCCAGCCTCTGCGCCAGATACCTGGCCTCTGGTCTAACCTGGGCGAACATTGGCTCCGCCCTGGCGCGGCTGACGCCGTCCCAGGCTCCACTGTCCAACCCGGCGAGGGCGCGTTCCACCTCCTGGGCGACACCGGCTAGCCGTTCGCTGCCGGATAACAGATGCTGTCCGACTGTTGCTACGTGTTCTGTGTTGATGCGGATCTTGGACATTGTGTATTCTCCGGTGATTTCAATATCGCTCTGAAGCCTCACAGGGGCCGGTCATCCCGTAACCATCGCACAGGAATATTTTCAGGCGCTCGATTCGCTCGGCGTTGTGACTGTCCAGGCAGATCAAGTTGTTCATCGTCGCTATGCTGCCGCCTTCAAAGCGGGCCGTCACCCACCCGCAATCGGCTGCTTTGAAGGCTTCCCATCGCTCTTGCACTGCCTGCAACTCCTGCCATGCCCCTTGGCCCAACCGGACTTGGAGTTCGCCGAGAAGCTGCTCCAGTCGCTGGTCGGAGTATTGAAGCTGGCGTTCGGCGCAGGCATTCATCTCGCTCTGCGTTGTGGCTGCGTTCCAGCACTCTTGCAGCCGGTACCGGTTGCCCTCTTCGATCCCCGTGGGCTCGGCGGAGGGGGTGGGGGAAGGAGCCACGGTGGGGAGACTGGTGGGAGGACTAGGGGAAGGGACTGCGGTAGGGAGAGTGGTGGGCGTGCCGAGTGGAGAGCAGCCGACGAGCAATACAGCCAGTATGGTGACGGCGAACAAGTCTCTTTTCATGTTTGGTCCTCCTGTATCTGAATTCTCGTTCCAGGTTGTGTGAGATGGTGTGGGCGTTGTTCAGTCTGTGTCGCCCCTGAACAGCGCGCCTTCTTCTTGTCGCCTTCTGACCAGACCCGGCAGTATGACTCCATCCTCATCGAGTATCCACTGGTTCAACTCGTCCGGTACCGATTCATAGTCACCCTGGTTGAGCTTGGCCAAAAGGTCCGAGTCTATCATATTGCCCGCCCCCACGTTGAAGGTGAAGCTCGTCAGCGCGTCGAACTGGTGCTGTGTCAGGGGGACATGGACGAACGTGCGCACGACCCGTTCGCCGAGCGCCACATCGGACCGCAGGAGGTCATAGGCCTGTTCTTCGGTGAGGCCGTTCTGAAACTCGGCCTCTGCGGGCCGGCCGTCGCACGGGCCGATGTGGACCAGATGGCCTATTCCGACCGTGCAGTTGCCGGCGGGGTCGTTATATAGTGAGAGGACCATTCCCTCCTGCCGGGCGATGAATGTCAGGCCTGCCGGGCTGAGGGAGGAGGCGGGCGGAGCATCGCTCGTCTTGACCGCTACGCCCTCGCCGGCTTTCCATCCCGCGTGGGTGTCGAAATCCACCCACGGCATCCCGGCCATGTTTTGGGCCGCGGCCTCGTCCTCCTGGGAAAACGTCTCCGCCACCCGCGCCAGCAGGCGGCCCATTTCTTCCAGCCTCCGTGCCCGGTGAACGCCCTCCGGCCGCACCTGGGCGAGCATCGGTTCCGCCCTGGCGCGGCTGACGCCGCCCCAGGCCTCGGTATCCAGCCCGGCTAGGGCGCGCTCCACCTCCTGGACGACCCCGGCTAGCCGTTCGCTGCCGGATAGTAACCGCTGTCCGACTGCTGCGATCCGTTCTGTGTTGATGCGAATCCTGGGCATTTCTCCCTCCGCTGTGTCGGTGACGTCTTGGAACAGATTCTTGGGCTGGCGCGGTAGGGTCGGGCGGCGGGCGAGGGATGGCCTTGCCGCAAGATGGGTGGAACGGCTCGACTGTGTGCGGTGGTGAGTGAGCGGGGTTGTTCATTTTGGCTGTGTTGTTTTCTGCGTTGTCTGGTCATTAGCCTGCCAGCGCGCGTCTGGCACGACGGAGAGCCGGCAGGGCTAAGGGGAAGCGCAAAAGCTGCTGAGGCGCGCTTCTCGGATTGCGACGTTGATTGCTTGTCAAAGCGCTCTGTGCTGTTTGCATTCAGCACAGATGATGCTATAATTGTATCCAGTTCTACAACTTTGTCAAACGGAGGAAAACAATGACGCAAATCACTATAGCTCCGGAAAGGCTCGAGGGCGTCGCCAGCACGTTCGACGCCAAAAAGAGCGAGACAGAGACCCTCATCAACGCCCTCAAAGGCACGATGGACGGCCTCGACGCCGAATGGGAGGGCACGGCGCAGATCAAGTTCTACTCCCAGTGGAACGAGATGCTCCCCAAGATGTTCCAGTTCTCTGACCTGTTGGGCGAGATTGCCGCGGAACTACGCCGTATCGCCCAGGTCTTTCGCGAGACGGACCAGAACATCATCTAGCACGTTTGCCCTTTCCCGCCGCGCAGATTGCGCGGCGGGGCACATCACACTTATCAAAGGAGAAGGGACAAGATGGCCGAGATTCGTGTATCCCCCGAACAACTGCGCTCCGTCGCTGCCCAGTTGGACAGCTATCAGCAGGAAGTGGACGGGTTGCTGAACAATGCGACCGGCGCGATCCACAACCTGCAGGGCGAGTGGCTGGGCATGGCCCAGATCGACTATACCCAGGTTTTTGACAACGAGGTGCCCGTGATGCGGGCCCGCTTTGTCGAGATTCTGGCTGGCCTCTCGAACGAGCTGCGGCGCATCGCCCAGGTCTTTGAGGAGACCGACCAGCAGGTCGTCTAGGCCCGACCGGTCATACAACTGAATAGTGGGGGTGGACCCACTTTGGGTCCGCCCCTACACACAGATGCGGGCGAGCTGGCGGCCGGGGTCGTAGCGGAGGGTCCGACGCGGGGACGAGCGGTCACGACGCCCAAATGGTCACAACCCTCCCCATTCGCTCAATCCGCTGAATCCGCTCAATCCGCTCAATCCGCTGACTCTGCTGACTCAATCCGTTGCCGAATCTCTTCTACCCATGCCGCCACGGCTGCCCCGTCCCCCGGCGTCGCCACCTGGATCAGCTTCTCAAACCCGTTGTGCACCACGTACCCCCGTCCAGGGGGGATTGCACTACCGGGGGCAGGCCGGACGCGCAGGCCCAGGGGGTTCTGCTCATTGGGGTCGAGGACCCGCAGCAGAAACCCCGACCGGTTAGCCTTGAGCTGCTTGAGCAGCGGGTCGTCATAGCTGCTCCCCAGGTTTGGCAGCGGCCCGGCGACGACGATGTGCACGCCCACGTCGCGACCGCGCCGGGTCAGCCGGGCCAGCCCCTCCCGCGCCTCAGCCGACCCGCCGCCCGTGCTGCGGAAGCGGTCATAGTCATCGATCATCACCACAATGTGCGATCGCGCGCCACCCTCCGCCTCCGCCTCGCGGCGGGCGGCCTCCTCCTGCAGGAGGGCGAGGACCGCATCCTGGTGGAACTGCTCCGGTGTGCGAGAGTAGGCCAGAATGTGCGGCAGTCCCTTCAGGGGCCAGAGGCTGTTGCGGGCCCCGGACACCAGGATGAACTGTACGTTCTCTGGCCCGTTTCGCTCGGCCAACGCCAGCGCCCACGTCAGAAGGAGGGTTGTCTTGCCGCTCTGCGGTGTGCCAGCGACGACAAAGCCCGGCCCGTCCCCCTCCAGGTCGATGAGCGCGGGCTGCAATCGCTCGCTCTCCAGGCCGACCGGAACGGCGAGGCAGGGGCGGCCCACTGACGCAGCGGGGGCCCTGGTCAGCACCCGGCGCAGGGGAATCGCCGCCCCCATGTTCTCCACTGGCGCCGGTCGCACTCCCTGCCATGCCCGGTCCATCTGGCGCACCGCCTGCTCTAGTTCGGCTGCCCGTGTGCCCTCTTCCTGCGCGCGGCCCGGCCCGGCGGCCTGGAAGGCCAGTGGAGGGCGTCCGTACCAGCCGCGCCCCGCCGGGAACCTTCCCCCTCTTCCCACGCGGGGTGATGTACCCAGCACGAGCCCATAGTCACTGGGGTCGGCCAGCCGTAGGACGACGCGGCGGGCCACCACGCTGCTGATGGCCATCGGGATGTCGCCGACCCGGTCGCCGAGCAGCACCAAGTGGATGGCGTACGGGCCGCCCTCGCGGACGAGGCGGGTCAGCGATGGTATCTCGTCCTGGAATGCGGCGCGAAAAGCCAGGAAGCCGGTGATGACGACGACGATGGTGGGGGGGCACTCGTCGGGACGCAGTTCGCGCAGCCGGGCCAGGCTGTCTGCCCCCGCCGCACCGCACAGCCGCCTCCGCTCTTCCAGCTCGTCGAGGAGGCGGTGCAGCAATCGCCTCACCCGCTCGTCATCTAGGGGAGTGAAGAGGCCGCCCGCGTGAGGCAGCCGCTCCAGCGCTTGGAGGGACTGGCCCCCGAATTCGACCAGGTAGAGGTGGAGCGCATCCGGTGGGTGGGTGTGGGCCAGGCTCATCGCCAGCGTGCGGGCCAGCATCCCCTTGCCGGACCCTGGCGCGCCGATCACCAGTAGGTGCCCGTCTTGCTGGCCCAGCTCAAACACCAGGGGAAACTGGCGCTGGTGGGCAGGGTCGTCGAGTAGGCCCAGGACGGCGGCGGGGGAAAGACAGTCGGGCGCAGCCCACCCGCTCCCATCCCAGCCCTCCCATCCCAGCCGTGCCATCAGGTCGGGCAGGGCGACATAGTCGGGGAGAGGGGCAGGCCAGGGGCTATCCAGCTTTTGTAGGCCCATCTCTGCCGCGGCGCGGGCCAACCCGTCGACGATGGCCTGCAGGTCGGTGGGCCGCGTTCCGCCGGCCTCTTCCCGCGCCGGCCGGTTGTCCACCAGCACGGCACGCTGGCCGGTGGGTGACACCCGCGCGATGACAAAGCCGTCGTGCTGACTGCTGGGGGGCGGCTGGCTGCCGGCCACGCGGGCGACCTGGAAGCGCTCAAAGACCTCGTTGTTGCCCACCTGGAGGTAGCCACGCCCCGGGATGCGTTCCAGGTCGGCGGCGTCCGGGCGATGGAGCATGTCCAGGCTTTCTTGCCGCGATTCCACCCGCAGGCAGATGCGGAAGCGGGCGTTGGCCCAGATTTGTTGTTTGACCACTCCGGCTGGGCTTTGGGTGGCTAGGATCAGGTGCAACCCCAGCGACCGCCCCACGCGGGCGATTCCGATCAGCCCGTCGATGAAATCGGGGTCGTCGCTGATCAGCTCGGCGAACTCGTCGATGATGACCAGCAGACGTGGCAGCGGCACCTTCACCTGGCCCTGCCAGTACCGCTGCTGGTAGCCATCGATGTCGCTGACGCCGGCAGCGTTGAACAGCCGTTTGCGCCGGTCCATCTCGGCCCTCAGCGCCAGCAGAGCGCGCCCGGTCAGGTTGCCGCTCAGGTCGGTGACGAGCCCCTGAGTGTGCGGTAGTCTCGCCAGAGCGGAGAAAGCGCCACCGCCCTTGTAGTCGACCAGGATAAAGCCGATGTCGTAGGGGTGATGGGTCAACGCCAGGCCGGCCACCAGGCTCTGCAGCAGCTCGCTCTTGCCGGAGCCGGTGGTGCCGGCGACCAGGCCGTGGGGCCCGTGACCGGTCTGGCTCAGGTCGAGGAGCAGGGGCCGGTTCCCCCGCCGGACCCCGATGGGGACCTGCAGGTGAGTGCTGGGGGGATGTTCCGTCCAGCGGGCCACGATGTCGCTGCTGGTCAGCGCCTCGATCCCCATAACGTCCAGCAACCGCACGTTGGAGGGCAGCATCCCATCGGGCGAGGCCGTCTGTGCTCGCAGAGGGGCCAGGCTGCGCGCCAGTCCCTCGCCCAAGGCGGCGTCGGCGAGGTCGGGACGGCAGAGGAGGGTCGGCCCGGCGGTAGCGGCGGCGGAATGGACGAGCTGACCGTCGGCCTGGATCTCGGCCACTCCCCCACATCCTGCTGGTACCTGGGCGATCTGCGCCACCAGGAGGATGCCGGTCGCGTTGAGTTGGCGTCCCGTGGCGGAGAGGAGGAGACGGAGGGCGGGGTGGTCGCGGACCGGTTCGAGTTCTTCCACCAAAAGGACCAGCCAGGGCCATGCCGGCGCACTCTCCCCAGGCCTCTGACCGTACAGCCGGTTCCGGCGGCGGCCGAGCTCCTCCAGCAATCCCTTGAGCACCTGCTCTGCCGATTGCGCATCGTCGGCGAGGGTGGGAGCCGCTTCCCCCGGCTGCAGGGCGCGGGTGTGAGGCAGCCATTTGAGCCAGTGGTATCCGGCCGACTGTGCGGAGGAGCATAGCGCCAGCAGGCGCACCTCGTCGGGGGCGTGGTGGGATGCCAGATGGCAGAGCAGGGCGCGGGCGACGCCGGCGCGCTCGTCCGCTGACCCGGCGATCCCCAGCGGCCCGGCGCGGAGGCTGACAGTCACCGGCACCTCGGGAACTGTGGCATACTCGGTCGCCAGGGCCAGAACATCGTCCAGGCGGGGATCGGGCAGGTCGGGCTGGGGCGTCGAGATGGTGGCGGTGGAGGGCAGCGCGCCGATCCCCAGGCGGACGTGGAGGAAGTCGTCATCCTCTGGATGGCGGTCCCACAGCCGGGGGTCCCGCTCGCGGGCGCGGGTGAGCAGCGTATCTAGGTCGGGGTCGGCACTGAGGCGGACACGCTGCTGGGTCGCCCGCAGCACCTCCAACCGTTCCCGCTTTTGCGCCAGCGCGGCGGTGTAGGCGGCCTCCCTCTCTGCGGCCTGTTTGGCCTGCGCTCTGCGCTGGGACAGCCGCCCGACGAGGCCGGTGGCGGCGGAGAGCACCGACATCAGCACCATCGGGATAGCCAGGAGCCAGTCGTGCCTGATGGCCCCATAGAAACCGACCATGACAAAGGCCCCGGTCAGCGGCAGGAGCAGTTGGAGCCAGTTTGGCTTGGGAGCAGGGTTGGCGAGGGGCGGGGCCGGGAGCCTGACCTCCTCTTGGGGAAGCGGCTCCCGGATGCGCGGCATGCGGTTGAAAGGGATCGTCCCGTTCATTTTGGTCCTTCTTTGCTGTGATGTGTGCCACGATGACGAAGGCACCGTGTTGTTCGGGCGACTCTATTCTACTTGTTTTGGTGGGCAGGGCAAGGTGTTCTCCCTGTCCGTGGGTCTGGTGGTTACAGGTGCGCGGCTACCGCGCGCGCCATATCCAGCGTGCCGTCCTGCCCGCCCATATCGTAGGTGCGGACCTTGCCCTCCTCGATCACCCTGGCGATGGCTGCCTGCAGCGATTGTGCTGTGTCGGTCTCGCCCAGCCAGTCGAGCATAAGCTTGACCGCCAGGAGCATTGCCGTCGGGTTGACCTTGTAGAGGCCGGCGTACTTGGGGGCCGAGCCGTGGGTCGGCTCAAAGACGGCAAAGTCATCGCCGATGTTGCCGCTGGCGGCAAAGCCCAGCCCGCCCACCAGTTGGGCCGCCAGGTCGGAGACGATGTCGCCGAACATGTTGCTCGAGACCAGCACGCTGTAGGTCTGTGGGTTCTTGACCAGCCACATTGCCATAGCGTCCACGTTGGTCTCCCACAGCTCGATCCCGGGATAGTCGGCGGCGATCTTGCGCGCCTCGCGCACCATCAGCCCGGAGGTCTCACGGATGACGTTGGGCTTTTCGACCAGCGTGACGGTGGGGTAGCCGAACTGGTGGGCGTACTCGAAGGCGGCGCGCACGATGCGCTGGCAGCCCTGGCGGGTAAAGATGCGGCAAGAGAGGGCGATGTCGTCGGAGGAGACGCTTTCGAAGGCTGCCATACGGGGGCTGTGGGTTTCCAACGCTGTCCGCACCTCCTCCGGCAGGGGGTGGAACTCGACGCCGCTGTAGAGCCCCTGGGTGTTCTCGCGAAAGACGACCAGGTCGATGTCGTCGCGATAGTTCAGCGGGTTGCCCTTGAAAGCCTTGCATGGGCGCAGGTTGGTGTAGAGATCGAATGTCTGGCGCAAGCGCACGATGGGGCTGCGGTAGACCAGTCCCTGGCCCTGTAGTTCGGGCACCAACTCCGCCTCGGCTTCCTCCTTGGGCTTGGAGGTGATGGCGGCGAAGAGGGCGCAGTCACAGCTCTTGAGCGTGTCGATGGTGCGCTGGGGAAGGGGGTCGCCCTCGGTGCGCCAGAACTCCCAGCCGATGTCGGCGGGGACGTACTCGGCGTCGAGCCCGATTTTGTCGAGCACGATCTGTGCTGCGTCCATCACGTCCTTGCCGATGCCGTCGCCGGGCATCAGCGCAATGCGGTATTTAGCCATAGTTTGGCCTCCTTGTGCGAGTTGCGAATTGCGAATTGCGAGTTGCGAGTTGCGGAGGGGCTATTCTACTCCTAGCTGCTTGCGCACGTAGGGGATCAGTCCCCCCGCCTCCAGGATTTCGAGTACCTCTGGTGCCAGGGGCGGGAAAGTGTAGCTGCCGCGTGGGGTAGTCACCGTGCCCGCGGCAAAGTCGATTGTGATCTCGTCCCCGGATTCCACCCCGTCCACCGCGTCGCAGGTGACGATGGGCAACGCCTGATTGATGCAGTTGCGAAAATAGATGCGGGCAAAGCTGCGCGCGACGATGGCCCCCACGCCGGCTTCCTTGAGGCAGACCACCGCCTGCTCGCGGGAGGAGCCGCAGCCCCAGTTCTTGCCAGCGACGATGATGTCACCTGGCTGCACGTTCTGGGCAAAAGCGGGGTCCAGGTCCTCCAGCGCGTGTTGGGCCATCTCGGCGGGGTCGGAGATGGAGTAGGTGTATTTGCCGGGGAAGATGACGTCGGTGTTGACGTCGTCGCCATACTTCCAAACGCGGCCAGTGATCTTGGTTTGCATCGTTACACCTCCCTCGGATCGGTGATGACGCCGGTGAGGGCGGAGGCGGCCACCGTGGCCGGGCTGGCCAGGTAGATAAAGGCCTCCTTGGAGCCCATTCGCCCTTTGAAGTTGCGGTTGGCGGTGGAGATGGTCACCTCGCCGGGGGCCATAGCTCCCTCGTGAGCGCCCAGGCAGGGGCCGCAGCCGGGGTTGAGGAGCGTCGCTCCGGCTGCCACCAGGTCGCTGACGATACCCTGCTCGATGGCTGCCAGCAGCACCTCCCGCGAGGCGGGCAGCACCAGCAGTCGCACGCTGGAGGCGACGTGTCGGCCGCGCAAAATATCCGCCGCCGCTGCCAGGTCCTCCAGCCTCCCGCCGGTGCAGGTGCCGAGGAGGGCCTGGTTGATGGGCGTGCCCGCTGCCTCTGTCACCGGGACGACGTTATCGACGGTGTGGGGCTTGGCTACCTGCGGGGCCAGATCGCTGACATCGTACTCGATCACCCGCTCGTAGGCGGCATCGGCGTCGGCGTGGATTTCTTCGTAAGCGTGCGTCACCCGGCCCTTGAGCCACGCCCGTGTCTTGTCGTCCGGTTCGACCACGCCGTTCTTGGCCCCCATCTCGGCGGCCATATTGGTCAGCACCATCCGGCTGGCGATGCTCATCGCGCGGACCGTCTCTCCCGTGAACTCGACCGAGCGGTAGTCGGCCCCGTCGGCGCGCAGGTCGCCGATGATGTACAGGATAACGTCCTTGGCCATCACCCGCGGCGGCAGTTTGCCGTTGATGATGAGGCGAAAGCTCTCTGGCACGCGCAGCCAGATTTTGCCGGTAGCCATCACCGCCGCGGCCTCGGTGCGCCCGATGCCGGCGGCAAAGGCTCCAAACGCCCCGTGGGTCGGCGTGTGCGAGTCCGAGCCGACGATGACCGCGCCGGGCCAGGCGTGTCCCTGCTCCGGCAGCACCTGGTGGCAGATGCCCTCGCCGATGTCGTAAAAAGCGGTGATCCCCTGCTCGGCGACGAACTCGCGGATGATCTTGTGATTGGCAGCGTAGGTCTCGTTAGCCGCCGGAGCGACGTGGTCGAGCACGATGACGTTGATGCCGGGGTCGGCCACCTTGTCCACGCCGATCTTGCGGAACTGCTTCGAGATGGCAGCGGTGTTGTCGTGTGTCAGCAATCTGTCGGG
>JAOZPF010000060.1 GCA_029932895.1 Anaerolineae bacterium
CCCCCACACCGGTGCCGCAGCCGGTACCAACCTCTCCGCTGCCGACGCCTGTCCCCACGATCTCGCCCCTCTTCCCACCGCCGCCGTAAGCGTGCCCAGTGGACGCAGGATAGGGTACAGAGGCCAACCCATCTAGCGGCCCTTTTGTCCCACGATCACCAGCACCCGGCTGCGCGTGGCCTCCACCCACTCAGCGCGCGGGGTCAGTCCGCTCTCCTGCCAGGCTACAATGCCGGCTTGCGGTATGGCCCCCCGCTGACCGGTCACCCTGTAGAGCCATTCCAGGGACGCAGCGAGAGGGCCGCGGCCGGTGAGCAGGCCGTTGGCGACTATGACGATTCGCCCTCCGGGCGAGAGCACCCGCGCCACCTCCCGCGCCGTGCGTGGATCGATGATGAACTCGGTGGGAAAGGTCGCCACGGCAGAGGGGAAAGCGGAATCGCGGAAGGGAAGGGCCTGCGCACGCGCCCGCACCAAGCGGGGCGGCAACCCTGAGCGGAGCAGCCGTCGCCGGGCCTGCCGTTCCATCTGTGGGGAGAGGTCAAGCCCCACCGACCACCAGCCACGCCGCGCCATCGCCACCTGCAGGTGGCCCGGCCCGTGGGCCAATTCCAACACGCGCGGCCCCTCCACGTAGCGCAGCGCGACCCGTCCCCACGCTTTCCACTGCCCCAGAGAGACCAACCACGCCACCGCGTCATAGGTCCAGGCAAAGTGGCCGTAGAGGAGGCGGAAGAAGAGACGCACCAGATTCCACCAGAATCGCGTCACAAGCCCTCCTGTGAACCAAGCAGTGTGCAGGTTGAGGGCGGACACGCAGGCCCGCCCCTACTCAAAAACAAAGTGTTTCCCAGAGCGTGTAGTAGGGACATCACTGCGAACCGCAAGGCCCCGTCCGCCGGACCGGACAGGGCCTCTGACTTGCTCCTTGTGTGCTGGAGGTTAGGCGGGAGATAGATCAGCTACGGGAGCCTCCGTCCCTGGTTTGGCCCACACTCCAATCTCGATCGTGATGCGTTGGAAAAAGCTGTCGCTGGGCAACTGCCCCGTGCCGTACTCCAGCCCAGCCACCCGCGCCCGCAGCAACAAAGTGGCTGTTTCCAGAATCAACTCTGTCCCCTCCTGGGCCAGCGTGGGGCTGTGTTCTGAATCCTTGTCCGTCAAGCGGTCGCGCAACGCCATGTCCTGGAAGGCGTGCTCGCTCATCAGGACGCGGGTCACAGTGCGGATGTCGTTCTTGTCAAAAACCCAGACCTCCATTGCCGTCACCTTTTTGGGGTCCCCCACGCCGATCGTCTCCGAGATTCCCACGCCGCACTCGCCCATAAACTCTCCGGTCGGCTGTTCGATGCTGAACGAGGGGTCGTAGAAATCATCACCCAGTGAATAGGTCGTCTTGAATTGGGTGAGGGGTGGGGCCGTCTCTTCCCAGATGGCGGTCGTCAACTCCGCGTGGGAGGTGGCAGCGCGACCGGGGGCGGTCACTCGGCTGCTGCGCATACGGGCGACGAGCAGGTAGAGCAGCCCTCCCAGGGCGGCAGCGATCAGCCCCGCGCCGCATATCTGTAAAACCGGCTTGGCGCGTTGGAGAATAGAGAGCTGTTCCCCCTCCCCGCCAGGTTGGGTCTCTGTGGCCACTGGCGCGCTGAGCGCCTGCGCCAGGGCCTGGAGGTTGGTGGCGTCCTCGCCCCCCCGGCGCTGGGCCAGGTCATCCAGAGCTGCAACCGGGTCCCCTTTCTTCCAGAGTTCTGTGCCCAGCCGTAGCCGTGCCTGCTCCACATCGCTGGTCGCGACGTACTCGCGCGCCACCCAGGCTAGGTAGTCGTCTCGAAAGTCCTGGCGGAGCATCTCGGGAGTCGCGTTGGTGAATGAAACAGGCCACAGGACCCAGGCGATCAGGAGTCCCAGCAGGAGGCCCATAATCACTCCAGTGCCAAAGATGATTTTGGACGTATGCTGGTTGTATAGGTTCAACAATTTGTTCAGCATGACATTCCCCCTTATCGGCCTAGCCGGTCTCATCACGCGGGATTCACCGGAAGTAACTGCTCAGGCTGCCCTCTTTCCAGCAACATCTCCCATGCCGGGGAGGGGAGAGGCAGGGGTAGTTACCGCCGGAAACAGGTTACCATAAAATGAGCGGAAGCGCAAGTCGCTTCGGAGTGGGGGGAAAAGGAAAAGGCTGGGGCCGGTCCTTGGACTGTGCCCCAGCCCCTGGCGTTTGTCCTGGCGGGTGAGATTAGACCCAGCCGCGGAGCTTGCACGCTTCGGCCACGCGACCGACGGCGACGACGTAAGCGCCCATGCGGTTGTTGACCTTGTGCTGCTGTGCAGCCTCGTGCACAGCGTGGAAAGCCGCAGTCATCTTCTTGTCCAGTCGCTCGTGAACCGTTTCGACGTCCCAGTAGTAATCGTAGGCGTTCTGCACCTGCTCAAAGTAGGAGACGGTGACGCCGCCGGCGTTGCACAAAAAGTCGGGGATGAGATAGACGCCGTTCTTGTACAGGATCTCGTCCGCCTCGGGGGTGGTGGGACCGTTAGCCAGCTCGGCCACGATCTTGGCCTTGATGTTACCAGCGTTAGCGACGGTGATCTGGTTCTCCATCGCTGCTGGAATGAGCACCGTCACGTCCAGCTCCAAGAGCTCGGCGTTGGTGATGTTCGTAGCGCCGGGGAAGTCGATGACCGACCCGGTCTCTTGCTTGTGCGCGATGACCGCCTGCGGGTCCAGGCCATCGGCGTTATAGATGCCGCCCTTGGAATCGGAGACGGCGACGACCTTCATGCCCAGCAGTTCCTGGGCCAGGATATGGGCGAACTGCCCGGCGTTGCCGTACCCCTGAACCGCGGCGGTGACGCCATTCAGCTCGATGCCCAGCACCTTGCCGGCCTCGCGGATGCAGTACATCCCGCCGCGAGCGGTGGCGTCGCCGCGGCCCTGGGAGCCGCCCAGGGGAATCGGTTTGCCGGTGATGACGCCGGGGACGTTGTATCCGCGCAGGGTGGAGTACTCGTCCATCATCCAGGCCATAATCTGCGGCGTGGTGTAGACGTCGGGGGCGGGCACGTCCGTCTCCTCGCCGATGATCCGGCCCACCTGGCGGATGTAGGCGCGGCTCAGCCGCTCCAGCTCGCCCACGGATAGCTCCTTGGGGTTGCAGATGATGCCGCCCTTGGCGCCACCCAGGGGGATGTCGACCACGGCGGTCTTCCAGGTCATCCATGCTGCCAGGGCCCGGACGGTGTTGACGGTCTCGGCGGGGTGGTAGCGGATGCCGCCCTTTGTCGGTCCGCGGGCATCGTTGTATTGGATACGGAAGCCGTGAAACACCTTGACCGTGCCGTCGTCCATCCGCACCGGCAGTGTGACGTGCAGCTCGCGGAGCGGCCACCGCAGCAACTCGTGAGTCGCCGGGTCCAGGCCCATGATCTCGGCTGCCTGGGCCAACTGCTCTTGCGCGATGGCAAATGGATTCAGTTCTTCAGACATATGTTCCTCCTAAAGTTTTTTGTGGCCTATCGACGCTATCTCTTTCCAATTGGCTGATGTGATACTGCCTCCCATCTATATACTCGCAACCGACTCGATTGTAACATGCCTCTAGATGCCTACTAGTGACGAAAAGCACCCCTCCGGCGTGACAGCCTTCGCGGAGCCGCGCCCGTCCCATCCTACCCGTATCGCTGCACAAAGTGATGCATTCGCTCCAGCGCCTGTTCTATTTTTTCGTAGGCGGTGGCATAAGAGCAACGAACATAGCCCCGGCCTGCCTCGCCAAAGGCGGAGCCAGGCACCACCGCCACGTGCTCCTCTTGGAGCAACTGCTCGGCAAAGACGTTCTCGTCCATTCCAGTGACGGCGATGGAGGGAAAGGCATAGAAGGCCCCCTGCGGTTCGACGCAGGTCAGCCCGATATTGTTGAGGCCGTCAACGATGAGACGGCGGCGGCGGTTGTATTCGGCGTGCATCTCCTCAATGTATGGTTTGCCCTCCCGCAGTGCCGCCAGCGCGGCGTACTGGGAGGCGGTGGGGGCGCACATTATGGTGTACTGATGCACCTTGCGCATCATCCCCAGGATCTCGGCCGGTCCGGCGGCATACCCCACCCGCCAACCAGTCATCGCCTCCGCTTTGGAAAAACCCATCAGCAAGATCGTGCGGCTATACATCCCCGGCAGGCTGGGGAAACAGACGTGCTCCACGTCATAGACCAGCCGGTCGTACAGCTCGTCCGAAATCACCAACAAGTTGTGCCGTTTGACCACAGAGGCGATCTCGTTGAGCCGCTCCCGGCTCATCACGGCACCGGTGGGGTTGTTGGGATAGCCCAGGAGCAGCGCTTTGGTGCGCTCGGTCACGGCGGCCTCTATCTCCTCGGCGGTGACCTGCCACTCGTTCTCCGCATACGTCGGCACCATCACCGGCTTGCCGCCAGCAAAGGTCACTTCCGGTGCGTAGGAGACGAAGCAAGGCTCGGGGATTATCACCTCGTCGCCGGGATCGAGCGTGGCAGCGCAGGCCAGGTATAGGGCTTCGGAGACGCCCACGGTGATGAGAATCTCGCTAGCCGGGTTATAGGTCTGACCATACAGGCTGTCCAGGTGATCGGCGATGGCGCGGCGAAGCTCCATCAGCCCAGAGTTGGAGGTGTAGTGGGTCTCACCCCGCTTCAGGGCCTCGACGCCGGCGCGAAGGATGGGCTCCGGGGTCGTAAAATCAGGCTCGCCGATCCCCAGGCTGATGACGTCCTCCATTGTCGCGGCGATGTCAAAGAAGCGGCGGATGCCAGAGGGGGGGACAGAGGCGATGCGTTCAGAGACGAAATTGCGTACACGGGCCATATTACTCCTTCCGGGTCGGTTCGACCGCCCAGGTAGCGGTGGGGATTGTATAACTCAGGTCAAAACGAGCGGCGGTGGCGCGAACGCGGAAGGTGAGAGTGGTCGGCGTGCGCCACTCGCTCTCGACGGCCTCGACCTCCAGCCATGTCCCTGCCCACAGAAAAGCGCGAGGGCGTTCGGGATACCGTCCGCCAGCGTAACACCGCACGATGGATCTGTTCATCGTTCTCTATCGTCCGCGCGCAAGTTCAGGGAACGCAGGTAGGCGATCAGGCTCTCCCGCATATCCTCTCGCCGCAGGCTCACCTCGATACAGGCCTTCAGGTGACGGAGGGGGTCGCCCGCCGCCATCCATTGCCCCTCGATGGGCTGCACGATGACCGTGGAGCGGGCGGCTAGCTGGTCCACCCCGTCCGCCAGCCACAACTCGCCGCCCTTACCAGTCTCCAATCCCTCCAGCACGTCAAACAACTCGGGCGTAAAGACAAAGTGGCCGATCTGGGCCAGGTTGGAGGGTGCGGTGCCGGGCGCTGGTTTTTCCACAATGCGGGCCATTCTGTTCTCAGCGCCTGGCTCTAGTTCGATCATGCCATAGAGGTGGGTCTCCTCGTCGGGGACAAGCTGGGCGGCGACGACGCCAGCCGGCTCGTACCGGCGGTAGGCGTCTAGTAGTTGCTGCGGCACCGGCGTGTCGGCGATGATGATGTCGTCGCCGAACATGTAGTAGAACGGCTCGCCAGGGGTAAGCCAGGGCCGGGCCGCCAGGGCCGGGGAAGCGTTGCCGTAGGGCAGTGTCTCCGGCTGACGCACAAAGATGATGTGGGCCAGGCGAGAGACGCGCTGTATTTCCTCCAGCATCGCTGTTTTCCCCTGGGCTTCCAGGTGCCGCTCCAGGCCGGGAGCGGGCGCAAAGTGTTGCTGGACGGCCTCGCCCACCCCGCGCACGACGATGACGATCTCGGTGATCCCCGCCGTTACCAACCCCTCGACGTGATACTGGATCAGTGGCACCCCGGCGATGGGGATCATCTCCTTCGGCACGGCCTTGGAGGCGGGCAGAAAGCGTGTGCCGTATCCAGCGATGGTGATAACGCCCTTCATAGTCGCTCCTTGATCTGGCGGTGGGATTATAACATATTAAGGGAGAGGGGCAACCGCGGTGTAGCTCCACACTCGATCGTGGTGCAACTTTGGAATAGAGGCCGTAGCCGGAGAGGATTGAGGCTTTAGCCGGTCCTGCTCCCCCCCGCGCCAACTTGGCTTCTTCAAGGGATGTGTTATCATGGGCGGCGGAGATGTAGAGATGAGAAGCTTTTGGCAACGGATGTTTGGAGAACCACCCAGGGTCGGCTTGGCCCTCAGCGGCGGCGGGGCGCGTGGTCTGGCGCACATCGGCGTGCTAAAGGTGCTGGAACGGGAGGGGATCCCGGTTCACTTCCTCTCTGGTGCCAGCATGGGAGGGCTCATCGCTGCCCTCTATGCAGCCGGGTTCTCCGCTCAGGAGCTGGAGGAAGAAGCGCTGCGCCTCACCCGCCCGCGCCAGTTGGTCGCCCTCCTTGACCGGGCGCTACCGCGGCGAGGGCTGCTGGTCGGGCAGAAGGTGCTGGACCAGTTGGAGCGGTGGCTGGGTGACAGGACCTTTGAGCAGTTGCAGGTCCCGTTGGCGTTGACCGCCGTCGACCTGAACGGAGGGAAAAAGGTGGTGCTGCGGGAGGGGCGTGTGCGGGACGCGGTGCGGGCCACGATCTCACTGCCGGGGCTTTTGGCACCGGTGGAGCGGGGAGATCAACTGCTGATCGACGGTGGGGCGCTGGACAATCTCCCCACCGATGTGGTGCGGCAGATGGGGGCAGAGGTGGTGATCGCGGTGGATGTCGCCACCGATATGCAGGCCGTCTTTGCTCTCACTGAAGGAGTGCGAAGCACGCCGCTCATCCCCGGCGCGATCGCTGATCTTTTGGACGTACTGGGACGCTCGCTGGCAGTGGTGATGGGCGAGATCAACCGGCGCAACCTGGAGCTGGCCCCGCCCGATCTGCTCATCCGCCCCGCTATCCCACGGGGCGTCACTGTCCTCACCGGCCTCACCCGTGCTGCTGAGACCATTGCCGCGGGAGAGCAGGCGGCGACGGAGGCTCTGCCGCGTATCGGCGAGCTGATGCGGTAGGAGGGCTTGCCCCTCACGCCCTGGTTACGCACCCCGGTAGCCGGCCTGCAGGGCGGATATGTCCATCTCAATGGTGGCAATGCGCTCCACCATAAGCAGCCGCTCAGCCCCTGCCTGCCGTTCGTCCAGCACCTTCAGGTAGCGCTTGCAGTTGCCGCAGGCATAGAGCCGGTATACTCCCTCCTCATCGGGGTAGTACCCGTAGGTGGAGGCGTCCTGGTTGCCGCAGAATGGACAACCCAATCGCTGGTATTGGTACTCGGTGTCACAACGGGCGCAGACCAGATGCCGCTCCCCTGCCTCCTGGCCCAGGTAAGCCAAGTCGGGCTGGCCTCCGCAGATGGGGCAGCGGGATTGCTTCCAGACCGAGCTGTCCACCAGAGGGGCCAGTGCGGTCGCCCAGCCGCGCAGGAAGGGCCGCCAGGTATGCATCAGCAGGAAGGTAAGTATGTCCTTCTCTTCCTGGCTCTGCGCGCTGACCTCGCCATCCCGAAAGTACTGGCTCATCGCCGTCACCCAGGCCGCCCGGTCCTCATCTACCCAGTCCCGCATCTCTTCCAAGCGGTCGGTGTGGCCGACCAGATGGTCTCGGGCCAGATCGCACACCTGTCGCCAGACGTCGACCATCGGCTCGAGGATGGGGATCGTGCCGCTTCCCTGCAAGAGAGGGGTCCCCTGCTCGAGGAGCGCGCGAGCTGTGGTCGGTTCGAATTCTGGTGCAGGGGCCGAGATATTTTCTTCCATCTTGAGGATACGATTGTACATGGGCAACAAGGAGGCAAAGGACGGTGTGTCCTTGAACCGTGCCCGCAGCACTGTCATCACCTTGTTCGGGGTTGCATCAAATCTCATCGACCGATTGTCCTTTCTGAGCGGTCCTTCCCTTGCGAAGCGACGAGCCATTTTACCACCCGCCGTGAAGAAGTCAAAATCAGGGCGCGAGCTTGTCCCCTGTGAGGAGGCGCTACCCATCCTCCGTCAGCAGGCTCACATCTGTTGCCCTCTCTCACTTGGCCCCCGGCGTAGCTGATGGTATACTGAAAGCGGGGGGAGGGACACGGTGAAACAACCTGTCTGGTTCGTTCACGGACGCCCGACGGTGCCACAGGGGCCGCTGGCCCGCTACCGCCCACGCCAGCCGGCTGGCGCAGCGGCCGAGTACGTGCGACAGATGACGGCCCCCGGCGATTTGGTGCTCGACCTCTTTTGCCAGGGGCCGACGTTCGTGCGGGAAACGGTCGCGGCCGGGCGGCGGGCGCTGGGCATCAACATCAACCCCGTCAGTCTGCTGGTGGCCGGCCTCGGCCTGGAAGGACCACCGGACCCGGCAGCGCTCAACGCCGCATTCACCCGCCTCGCCGACAGCCCCAAGGGGGACCTGCCTCTCCGCCGTCACCTGGAACAGTTCTATCGTACCCGCTGCCCCGAATGCGGTGCGGAGGGGAGCGCCGAGTGGTTCGCCTGGGACCGAGACGGTCGTTACCCCTATGCCAAATTGGTCCACTGCCCCCGTTGTGAGGAACCGCAGGAGGGGCCGACGGACGAGGCCGATGTTGACCAGGCCCGCCGCTTTGAGCCACGCGGGCTGGCCTATCACTATGGGCTAAACCGCGCCATCCCCGCCGACCACCCCGCCCGCGAGCGCGCGGCAGAGTTGGTCGCTCTCTACACCCCGCGCAACCTCGCCGCACTGATGGACGTGGTGGTGCGGCTGGAGGAATTGGACCTGGACCGCCCGCTGCGGGCCGCCCTCCATGGAGTGCTCCTCTCTGCCTTCGACCGTGGCAGCAGTCTGGATCCCCACGGGGAGATGCGTCCCCGCCCTCGCCTCCTCCGCCCTCCGTCCCGCTTCCTGGAGCGAAATATCTGGCTGCTTCTGGAGGAGGGGTTGGCGGGCCTGCTCCGCCCTGCCCGCCACACTCTCCCCGTCCGCCGCGCCCCAACCCTCTCCGCCCTGCTGGACGACCTCACTCCGGCCTATGTGCTGGTGCCCTCGGCGGCGCGGGACGTGGGCGGGCTGTTGCGACCGCACTCTCTTCCCCTTATCCTGGCCGACCCCACCCGCCCCGACGGGGTTTTTTGGGCTCTCTGTGCCCTCTGGGCTGGTTGGCTGTGGGATGCGCCCCTGGCCCGCATGATGCGGCCCTTTATCCGCCGCCGCCGCTTTGAATGGGAGTGGCATCAGACCGCGCTGCAGGCCGCGCTGGCTGCCGCCGCCCCTTTGCTGACCCCCGACGGCTACCTGGTGATGCTCTTTGTGGAACCGGACGGGGAACTGGTCGAGTCCGCCTGCCTGGCTGGCTGCGGCGCTGGATACGAGCTATCTGGTTGGGGAGCTGACCCGGAGACGGGCTGCCGCCTGGTTTGGCAGCCCCGGACACGGGAGAGAGGGGCCGCCCCCCCGCCACCGGAAGAGTCGGAATTGGCCGACCTGGTCGCCGGTCTGGCCCGCGCCTGCCTGGAAGAACGGGGCGAGCCGACCCCCTGGCCGGTCCTCCACACCGCTCTCTATACTGGCCTCGCCCCCGTTGCAGCTGCCCACCTCTCTGCCTTTACCACTGCCAGTCGCGCCGTCCGTCGGGGGCTGGGACGGCTGGGGGCAGAGCTGGTGGACGATGAGCAGGCCCTCTACTGGCTGCCCGAACTGGATACCCAGCCGCCCGTCATCCCCCTGGCCGACCGGGTGGAGGAGATGGTTCGGGAGACGCTGCTCTCCCGCCCCTATTGGGAGGGCGACGAGCCGCTCCTGACCATCTGTGCCGCCCTCGATGGTCCGCTCACCCCCGATTATTCCCTGCTCATGCTCTGCCTGGATTCGTACAGCGTGGTGGAGGGAGAGCGATGGCGGCTGCGGGCGGAGGACGACCCAGCCCGGCGCGCGGAGGAGTTGAAGAACCTGCGGCGGGACCTGCGCGGATTGGGCAAGCGGCTGGGGTTTCAGGTGGGGAAAGGGCGCGGGTGGGACGTGCGCTGGCAGGAAGATGGGCAGGATGTCTTCCTCTTTGTCCTTTCCTCCACGGCGGCGCTGGGCCGCTACCTGCTCCGCGGTCCCTCTATTCCCCCCTCCGCTCGCCCCTGCCTGGTCTTTCCCGGCGGGCGGGCAGAGCTGCTGGCTTACAAGCTCCAGCGGGACCCCCGGCTGGCCCGCGTCGCCGCGGAGGGCGGCTGGCAATTTATAAAGTTCCGCCACCTGCGGCGGCTCAGCGCCGAGGGGCTGAACCGCCAGCTCTTTGAGACAGTGTTGGGCCTGGACCCCATTGTGCCGGGAGAAGGGGTGCAGATACCGCTTGTGATGGGAGAGGAAAAATGAAGAGCTACATTCTGTCCATAGCGCTGGCAGTGGCAGTCCTGCTGGCAATAGCTGCACTGGCCGTCAGCCTGCTCACTCTGTACGGCCTGCTGCAGGCGCGTCAGGCTGCCCTGACATCCGTGGTCGAAACCCGTGCCGCTCTTGGGGAACTAGAGGACCTCACCATCGAGACCTCGCTCCCCCTGCGCCACGAATTCCCCGTCCATACCCAGGTGCCGTTCCAGCAGGAATTCGTCCTCCCCGTCCAGGCGACGATTCCCATCTCCACAGTCGTGCGCGTGCCGGTCGAGATTCCTGTTCTGGGGACGTACTATGTCTCGGTGCCGGTAGAGACTCAGGTGGATGTGGACCTGCAGCTCATCATTCCCATCGACCAGACTTTTGAGATGGATTCGTCGGTGACGGTCGATACCGAGGTCCCGCTGCAACTGGATGTGGGTCAGATGGGGCTGAATGGGTTGCTGGAGCAGGTGGACGGCGCACTGGGGGAGATCGAGCAGGTACTGGAGAGGCCGTTTGGCGGCGAGGACTGATGGGAGGTGGCGGCGAGGAGCGGTTGGCCGATCCCGACTGGGTGCTGGCTCATTTCACACTGGCGGCCGACCTGACGGCGTTGCGGGGGGCGTGCCGTTTCGCACGCGCCGGGGATGCAGTGGTGGCCCGTTACGAGGGGTTGCCATTTCCCGCTCTGGCCTTTCTGACGGACGACGCCGGTCAACTGGCAAGCCTGGCGGGCGAGCTGGTTTCCTCCAGCGAATTGTTCTACCTGCTGGTGAACGGGGAGCAGGCGCGGCTGGCCGAGCGGGCTTTTGCTGTGCAGCGGGTCGACCACGAATACCAGATGCGCTTTGCGGGCGACCCGGCACGGCTCGACCCCGGCCGCGCGGTGGAGCTGGGGCCGGGGGACCTGGCCCAGATGCATACGCTAGCGGCCGAGGCAGAGCTGATGGCGCTGGAGGCCAATCCCTTCCGCTATGGCCCGGCCTTTGGCGTTTGGGAGGCGGGCCGGCTGGCGGCGATGGGGGCCACCCATCTGCTGGTTCCCGGTGCGGCCGAGATCGGCAACATCGGCACGCGGCTCGCTTACCGCCGCCAGGGCCTGGCGCGGCAGGTGGTGGCAGCGCTGGTGCGATCACACGCGGCGCAAAGCAGGGCGGTCTTTTTGATGGTCTTTCAGACCAACCGGGCGGCGGTCGCACTATACGAGGGGTTGGGCTTTGTGCACCTGCGGCCAATGTTCCTAATGCGCTGTCGCCTGAAGATTGGAACCCCCACCAGGACCGCAAGATGACACCCGTCACTTTGCAATCAGACGGGAAGGGAGTATCATAGTAGGGTGAGATTCCGGGGATCAGGAGGCTGACAGGCCTTCACTGCCCGCGGACCCGAGAAAATCTCTATGGAGGAAGAATAATATGGCAAGGGCAAAAGGTATGGTCGTGCTTGATGAGGATCGTTGCAAGGGATGCGGCCTGTGCACATCGGTCTGTCCCGCCAAGATACTCCGGCTGGCGGAAGATCGGTTCAACGCCAAGGGCTACCACCCCGTCGAGGTGGTGGATATGGATAGATGCACCGGGTGCGCGATGTGCGCTGCCATCTGCCCCGACGTGGTCTTTACCGTCTACCGGCAGAAGCGACAGCCCAGGCAAGCGGTCGCAACAGCATAGGAGGAACGAGGATGGCAAAAGAACTTTGGGAAGGTAACGCTGCTATAGCGGAAGCGGCTGTTCGGGCCGGCGTCGAGGCCTTTTTTGGCTACCCCATCACCCCGCAGACCGAGGTTCTGGAGCACTTTTCCAAACGTCTGGTGGAATTGGGACGGGTTTTCATCCAGGCCGAGAGCGAGGTCGCGTCCATCAACATGGTGTACGGCGCGGCCTGCGCCGGCGCGCGGGTGATGACCTCATCCTCCAGCCCCGGCGTCAGCCTGATGCAGGAGGGATTCTCCTACATCGCCTGCTCCGAGGTGCCGGCCGTGGTGACAAATATCATGCGCGGCGGGCCGGGCCTGGGTAACGTCCAGCCCGCGCAGGGAGACTACTTCCAGGCCGTCAAGTCGGCCGGTCACGGCGACTTTCATATGATCGTCCTCGCCCCGGCCAACGTCCAGGAGGCAATTGACCTGATGGTGCTGGCCTTTGACCTGGCGGACAAGTACCGCACCTTGGTCATGTTCGTCGCCGATGGCTCCATCGGCCAGATGATGGAGCCGGCCGAGATGCCGCCGATGCGCCCCGTGCGTCCGCCGGAGGAACGGGCGGAATGGGCACTGACCGGCGCTGATGGACGGGAGCAGAATATCATCACCTCCCTC
>JAOZPF010000298.1 GCA_029932895.1 Anaerolineae bacterium
CCCAAGCGGAGCGAGCCCAGCAGGTGGCAGGGGACGATGGTTCCATCGTGGTGGATCGAGAGTTTGTGAAAGGTGCAGCCGCAGGCGGAGAGGGTGCCGCGTCCGGGGAGCCGAGTCCGACCGGCTGCCAGTGCTTCCTCAATCTCTTGGAAGTAACGGGCCAGCGCCAGAGGGCCGGCCGAGGCGCTGATGCGCCCTGGGTACCGCGCGACCAGGTCGGTAAGGACCCCCATCGCCCGGCTCCGCTGCGCGGGGGTGAGGATAATTCCTTGTGCCTCGCGCTCGGTAGCGCCGGAGGGGAAGGTCTCGTTGGTGCTGACGGTGGGGACGCCGATCTCATCCAGAAGGAGGCGGACCGTGGCCTCGATGTCATCCACGTTGTAGCGGTTGATCGTGAGTCGGGCGGTGGTGTTGAAGCCGGCCTCCGTCGCCAGCCGCAGTCCGCGGATGGCCCGCTCGAAGCTGTCGGGGCGGCTCTTGTTGTGGATCTCGGCCCGCGAGCCGTCGATAGAGACCTGGATATAGTCGAGGCGCAGTCGCCGCTTGCCGGCGTCGAACTGGGCCAGGGTCTCCTCGGTGAGCAGTGTGCCGTTGGTCAGGAGGGCGTACCGCATGCGGTTGGCGATGATGCCGTCGATCAGCTCGAACAGGTCGGGCCGGGTAAAAGGCTCACCGCCGGTGATGTAGATTCGCTGCACCGCCAGCCGGCCCAACTCGTCGAAGAAAGAGAGCCAGCGTTCCGTGGGTAGGTCACTTCGTGCCGTCATCTCGTCGGCATAGTAGCAGTAGCGGCAGTGCAGGTTGCAGCGGCCGGTGATGGCGATGTCCATCTCCATAGGGGTAGACATCAGGGATGAATCGCTCATCACGCTGTCCTTTCGTGGATGCCGACAAAGCCCTTGTCGACCATCTGCTGCAGGAACTCGGCTACATCCTGAGAGATGGCCTCTGCGGGGACGTTTTCGCACTGCTCCCGCAGGGCAGCGACCACTTCGTTCTGACGGTGCGGTTCAGCTAATGTTTGCCAGATGAGCAGCCCGGTGATATTGATGACCAGCACCTGGTCGGTATCGGGGTTGAACAGCAGCGCGCCGTCCTCTCCCTCTTCCCGGCACGAGACGTCCGGGTTGGCGATGTACTGGATGGTATTTTCCACTGGCCTTGCCCCCTTTGCATATAGTCGTTCATCTCTTTCATTTTGGGCCTTGCTCTTGCACCCGCTCGATGATTCCCAGGTCAACCATCCGGGCGATGGTGGTTTCCAGATCGACCAGGATGGTTTCCAGCGGCTGATTATAGTCCCGTGCCATTGCCGCTGCAATCTGCTGCAGGTCACTTTGCCCGTCCAGCCGGGCGACGAGGTCGCTGGCGGTGACGTTCAGCTCGGTCAGCCGCAGCTCGACGCAGTCCAGGGCCAGGGATCGCTCCCCGAAGCGCTCGATGGCGACGGCGGGGTTGAGGCGGTAGGTTTTGGGTATCTCGGTCATGGTTCCCTCTCGGTAGCTTCAAGGTCGAGCCATTATTGGCAAATACAGCCAGGATGATGCCACGGCGACTTGGACGCTCGTGGCGTTGTTAGATGGCACGTCGTCTTCTTCGGTGGAGGTGATGGTTGTCCGCCAGGTGACAGTACCAAAGAACGTGGGGCTGACTGTGGTGGTGATGGTGATAGCGCCTCCCTCCCCTATGGGCAGATCGGCTACATTCCAGGCGAAGCTGGTGCCGGGGCGAGGGGTGATGGTGGTGCCGGCGGAGATGATGGTGGGGCTGAGTAGCGCAGCCGGGAGCAAGCTGGTGATAACAACCTGGCGAGCGACATCGGGGCCGGCGTTGGAAAAAACGACGGTGTAGGTGAAAGGATCGCCAGGCTGTACCCTGTACGCCAGTCCGGCGGTAGCGATAACCGATGTGTCCACGGTTGGCACGTTGAGCGCGAGCGCCGGGTCGCCCAGCAGGACGTAGGTGTCGATCAGGTCCCAGTACCCCCCGCTGTGGCTGCTGAGGTAGAGCTTGCCCGCCGTCGTGGCTGGTCCTAACCGGATTATGTCATTGGTAAAGATCGCCTCGAACAGTCCCCGGTCCAAGTAATCGTGACCGTTTGAGATGCCCATCCCTGTAGGGGACCAACTGGCGATAGCGCCACCGGCTGGCGCGCGGACCAACGTCTCGGCCAGGGAGGAGTAATCATCGCCTGGTTGGGTGGGCATGATAAAATATCCTTCCAGGCAGGTCATCGGTACTATCAGGGGAAGCCGCAGGCCGTTGGTGAGAGTATCGGCATCGGCGATGGTGAGCAGGTGTTCCTGCGCCCAGCCCTGGATCCAGGCGTGCCCCACATAGTTGACCAGCAGCCGTCCCTCGTCGATCCCGCCCAGGATCGCCTCCCGCGCTTCAGCCGGGGTGAAATGTGTCTGCCCGTAGTACACCTTCTCTGCCACGTACGGGGCCAGCAGATAGCCGTCGGCGACGGCGTCGGAGAGGGCGTAAAAGTCCCCCGCGCCGTCGGGGTTGTCGGCGACAAAGAGGAGTCGGCGGTTCCAGTCTCCCCGCGGCGGGCTCTGCCCATAGGCCAGAATTTTCCCCACCACCAGGCTGGCCTCCTCCGCGCTCTTCACCGGCAGCCGCCCGATGTGCAGGTCCGGCAGGATGTCGTCGCCGCTGACGCAGACATAGCGGTTGTCGGCCGCCGTCTCCCCCATCCACGGGTCCACGTCGGCCAGGTAGGGCGGGATATAGTTCGGCTCCCCCCAGCCATAGTTGTCCTTGAAATCATAGTTGCCGTCCCCTACCAGCAGCACATAGCTCGGCGCGGGAACCTCCCAGTTGGCGTAGGCATAGGCCAGAAAGTCGTGGATCGCCTGCGGGTCGAACAGGCCAAAGCTGAACTCGTCGTAGACATCCTCCACGTCCACCAGCGCCACCCGCAGCCCCTGCGCGGCGTGATAGTCGGCCAGTGGCTGGACGGCGGTGATAAAATCGCTGGGGGCGATGATGATATAGTCGGCCCCGTTGCTGGCGGAGTGGAGGTCGGAGGGGGTGTCGCGGCGGATGGCTGGTGTGAGCCGCCGCGCTGGAGCCAGCGCCAGGTAGCGGTGCGCCCCGGTGATGGCCTGCTGGAAGGTGAGGGTGTAGCCGCTCCCTGGCTCGACCGTCGCGCTCAGGATGCGGGTGGGGTCGGTCGGTACGGTGACGTCGTAGAGGTCGATGGTGGAGGTAGTCAGGCCGCTCACCTGAAACTCCCACTCGCCCCCCTCGTCGGCGGCGAAGGAAAAGAGGTCGCTTCCGGCGGTATAGACCTGGTGAAAGTCGATCTCGAACCAGTTGACGAA